>JALWBF010000077.1 GCA_027016055.1 Archaeoglobaceae archaeon
GCCCCGGATATCCGAAGGATGTCGAGGATGAGATGGAGATACTTAGGAGAAGGATAAGGTGGATGAAGGACGATCCAACGGATGAAATTAATCCTGTGGTAAGCATAGACGAATTCAGAGAAATGCAGAAGTTTGTGGAGAGGATATACGTCGATGAGAGCATTCTTAGGTATATAGCAGAACTCGTCAGAGCTACGAGGGAGCATGAGATGGTCGAAATAGGTTCGAGTCCGAGAGGCGGCTTAGCCTTGCTAAAACTTTCTCGCGCTCTCGCCTGCATGGACGGAAGGGACTTCGTGATTCCGGATGATATCAAGAGAATCGCTAAGGAGGCTTTAGCCCACAGGATAATCTTGGATGTGGAGTATGCGATAGAAGGAGTGAGAGCTGAGAAGGTCGTTGAAGATGTGTTGAAGGAAGTAGAAGTGCCGAAGAAGGTTGAAGTCAAACCATGACAACGCTTAAAAGCAAGCTTACTAACATAGTTTTATGTTTATAAGAGATTACGTCACGGGCTTAGCTTTGTGGGACACGCCTAAGGAGAGGGTTAGACAGAACGTCGAGAAATTTTTGGTCGAAGAGAAGGGTTATTCTCCTAACGAAATCATAGTTGATTACGAGTTTGACGTTCACATTCCTGAGGGAATCGCTAAGGCTACTGCCGACCTTTTAATCAGAATAGATGGCAAAAATGCGATCGTAATCATGTGCGCCCCGCCTTCTACGCTGATCCCCTATGAAAGGTTGGCTTTAGCCTGTGCGAGGGTTCTGAACGCACCGTTAGCTGTTGCTACCGACTGGGATGATACTACGATTATGGACACATACAGCGGGGATGTTTTGGGCAAAGACATCTCTGATATTCCGGCGAGGAATGAGCTTAGGATAGAACATAAGGATATTCCGGAGGACAAGCTTGAAATGGCTAAGAGGATTTTAATAACATACTTGGAAATTCTTCACTGTAAGGGTTGCAGAATAGAAAGGCAACAATCTTAAAATTCGAACACGAAGTATGAGCATGCCCAAGAAAAGGGTCATCGTGAATAGATACAGATGCGCTTACTGCGGAGCGTGCATAGCCGTATGCAAGTTTAACGCCAACGAGCTCGTTGAGAAGAGACAGGAAATCGGAGTTCCGGTTAGATGCGCTGAAGGAATAAGTAAAAAGGATCTTCAGAGGTTCGTGGAAATAGATAGGAAGTTCATAGCTGCAGAAGTTATCGGTGCGAAGATATATGCACCGGACGGAACTGAAATCACTTTGACTGAAGAGATGGCCGGAAACGAGGTCGGATACGTTTTGGAAAGGAAGATATTCGACAGGCATCTCGCAAGGCTTGCGGCAAAAGCTGGGGCGGATGTGATGGTGAAGACCACGGCAGTTGGAATGGAGAGGACGAGAGATGGCGTAAAGGTTAAGCTGAGGAGGATGGGGGAGGAATTCGACGTCGAATGCAAGATCGTCATCGGTGCAGATGGCGTTGAGAGCAGGGTTGCTAAGTGGGCCGGAATAGATACGACTCTCAAGCTCGACGAAATCGAGAGCTGCGTGCAATACCTCATGACCGGCATAGATTTCGATCCCGAATACTGCCACTTCTGGTTCGGAAATAAGATAGCTCCGGGCGGTTACGTGTGGCTGTTTCCCAAGGGAAACGGTTCCGCAAACGTCGGAATAGGTGTTATGCCGGCTTTAGCTGAGAAATCACCGAAGGTTTACTTGGATGAGTTCGTGGATAGGAATTTCCCCGATGGAAAGATCGTGGAGGTTGTAGCCGGAGCAGTGCCGGTGAAGGGAGAAATAGAAACCGCCGTAGCCGATAACGTCATGCTCGTCGGAGACGCTGCAAGGCATGCGGATCCGATCACTGGCGGAGGAATAGCCAACGCTATGAAGGCCGGCTATTACGCCGGTTTAGTTGCGGCTGAAGCCATACAAAGGGGGGATTACTCGGCGAAAACGCTTAGGAAGTATGATGAGCTTTGGAAGAACGATTTCGGTAAGGATTTGGCAAGAAAGAGAAAGCTGCAGCAGAAACTCATAAAGATGGACGATGAAACACTCAACAAGATAATGCACAGCCTCGCTAAGTGCAAGTTGGAGGAGATAAGCGTTAAGGCTATAATAAAAGAGATTTTAAAGAAGCATCCCAAGTTGCTTTGGGATCTTAAGGATCTCTTCCTCTAATTACTGAAATACTCCCTTAATTCCGAGCTTTCTGTAGATTTTTAGTCCCTTTTCAATTATATCGAGAGTTAAGTTTCTGTCTTTGTTTTTGATTATCGATATGTTCGTCGCCTCATCTATTATCGACCTAATATCCTTAACGATATCATTCGAATTCGGAACTTCATTGTTGAGCATTTCTTCCGACTGCTTCATCAGCTTCTCGCTCTCCTTAAGCAAAAACTCCGCGTTTTCACCTTTGTTTGCCCTTTCATCGGCTATTCTGAGTAGATTTTTCGTCAGGCTTAAGCTGAGCTTATATGCATCCGCCGGAGCGACATCCTTCAGAATCGCTATTGCAAGTTCGCTCTGCTTAATCGTCTGCACCTCAGCAGTTTCGATATTCTTGTTTTGAACAATCTTCGAAAGCTCGTCTAGGGCTTTAATGTATGCGGAGGACTCGTTAACTACAAGCCAAGCGATCTTCGAAGCATCTTTCGGCTTTGCCGATTTGATAAGCTCGACAGCCGTATGAACATCGTTACTGTAATCGTTCAGTAGATCATCTATATACTTATACTTCCCTTCTTCAGCCATCTTCTTCGCTTCTGCCAATCTTAGCTCCGCATACTTCAGAAGTTTTTCAGCCTTGGCGACCTTATCAAAAGTAAAGAACAGATCTATTTCCTCAAGAAGCCTTTTTAAAGGGTAAAGCGGGGAATCGGGGGTGATTCCGACATCCATAGCCAACGCCGGCTGGATTAGTATTAGGAGTATAAGCACACCCACCCAAATCTTCCTCATAGTAATGATAATTATCTAAACTGAAGTATTTAAGGTTTTTGCGGATTAATGTATTTTTATATATTTACTACAAAAATTTCGATAACGTTTTTATGCATCCCGCATAACGAAAGGCAATGACCGTCGGAATAGACATCGGAGGAACCAACACGGATGGAGCTATCGTCGGTGATGAGATCATAACTTTTAAAGTCCCAAACGAGCTCGGAATAGGAGAGATTTTGAAAAGAATTAGCGAACATGTGGATTTGAAAAAGGAGAAACTTATCGTGAGCACGTCTTTGCCGCTCAATCTCCTCTTAAGCAGATTTGAAGAACATCCGACTTTAACGATTTTGTTTCCCGGACCCGGCTTAAATTACGAAAGCTATGGGAATGTTTTGAGCGGTGCCGTGAACCATAGGGGAGATGTTGTGGAGGATTTGGATGAAAACGAACTTAGGAGTGTTATTGAAAGAAATCTTGGTAACTACAAGAAC
>JALWBF010000078.1 GCA_027016055.1 Archaeoglobaceae archaeon
GATGAAGGGTCTTTATCTGCTTCGACTCCTTTAAACCCGTTATTTCCGACAATCTTTTAGTCGGTATTCCGTTTGAAATGAGATATTTTGCAGTTCCTTCGGTTGCATAAATATTCCATCCCAAATTGATCAGTTCCTTGGCAAACTCAGCAAGGTTGGTCTTGTCGCTGACCGAAATCAGGGCGTTCATAACATGTATTGAAGGCTTAGATTAATAATAACTGAGGGTTACCGATCGACTTATATATTTTCGTTTACAATACACGAAACATGAAAACTATAACGATATCGGATGAAGTCTACGAGAAGCTCGTTAAGATTAAGGGGAAGAAGAGCTTCAGTGCCATTATAGACGAGCTGATAAAAAGAAATGTAGAGAAAAGGATTGAAATGCTAATTAAATCTGCCGAGAAAACGGGATATGAGGATGAGCTGGAGAGAATCTCCAAGGAAATAAGAAAGAGTTTCAGGGTGAGATTTTGAAGGTCATACTCGATACGTCATTCCTGATCGAGCTTAAAAGAGGTAACAAGAAAGCTGTAGAAGCTTTGAAGGAGCGAAAAGATAAATGTGAAGACATAATTGTCAGCTCGCTTACGGTCTACGAGTTATTCGTAGGAGCTAACTACATCTGGAAAAAGCACGGTAATGCAAAGGAGATGATGATAATCGACGACATGCTGAAGCCTCTAACAGTAGTTCCAGTTGATTTAGATGTTGTAAAAAAAGCATCCAGCGTGAAAGCCGAACTGATGCTTAGAGGTATGGATGTTCCGGATTTGGATATCCTGATAGCCTGCAGTGATGATGCGGAAATTCTAACGTTTGATAAAGATTTTAATCCGTTAAAGGAATTGGGATTTAAGATTACTTTCTTAGGCGATGACGATGAATGAATTTCCTATAAAAGGGCTTTCATAGGCGACCCTGTTTCTAAAGCCGTTTTGGATTATCCTTGGAAATCAAAAATATCTAGGCGTTCTTAGCGTGTTGGAGGATAACTTCGGTCGGTAATTTTGCAAAATACGCCCCCGCCGGGAATCGAACCCGGGTCGGAGGTTCCGGAGACCTCCAGGATATCCACTACCCCACGGGGGCTAAAGCATCTGTAATCGAATCTCAATTAAATAACACCATACTCATATATTTTTTTCGTAAGAGATTTAATCGTTGACTTATAATTCTAAATTATGAAAATTCTGAAGGAGCTCGAATTCGAAGGTTTAATTTTCAAGCTCGTTCAGGGTGATATAACGAAGTATCCGGCCGAAGCCATCGTAAATGCTGCAAATAAATTTCTCGAGCATGGCGGAGGAGTGGCTCTTGCAATTGCGAAGGCTGCAACCGATGGAAATCCGGAAGAATACACACGTCTTAGCAAGGAGGAGATGCGTAAACAGATAGGAAGGGATCACATCGAGCACGGAGAAGTCGTTGTAACTCCGGGTTTGGCTTTGGAAAAGTTCGGAATAAGGTTCGTAATTCATACCGTCGGACCCATTTGCAGCGGTGTTTGGAACGAGGGACTTAAGGATAAGCTAAAAAAGGCTATGATTGCTCCGATGAGGAAGGCTGATGAATTGAAGCTGAAATCAATTGCTTTTCCAGCAATAAGTGCCGGAATATACGGTTGCCCGTTTGAGGAAGTTGTAAAAACGTTTTTGGAGGTAGTTAAGGATTTCTCGAAAACAGCAAAAAATGTTAAGGAGGTAGCGCTGGTTATATACGATGAAAAATCCGCAAGCGAGGCTTTGAGAATTATGGAGGCGTAAAGATTATCTTCGGTGAAGTAAAAATTGTTTATATGAAGCTCAAATGGCTCGGAAACTCCTGCGTTGAGATATTTGCGGATAAGCATGTGGTGATAGACCCAAATTACGTCATCGAACCCGAAGGCAGGATAGATTACATCTTGGTTACGCATGAGCATTCAGATCACATCGATGTTGAAAAGCTCAAAAAGCTCGATTACGAAAAGCTTGTCGCTCCGTCCTTCGTTCTTAAGGAGTTCAAGCTTGAAGGAATCGAAGCCAAGCCGGGGATGGAGATTGAAGGAATAAGGGTTTTGGAAAGTTGGTGCTGGAAGGCTCAGGAGTCTGTAAGCTATTACTACAGCGGAGTTCTTCACACCGGCGATTCTGCAAAGTTTCCCGACGTTGAAGCGCCGAAGGTAGTGTTCACAGCCTGCTTCCCGGATTTCTACGACGATTACGTTTCGGAGATGAAGAGGTTGAAGCCTGAGCTTGTAATTCCTATCCATTACAATCCGGAAAAGCCAGAGAAGAGAAAGAATGCGGAAGGTCTAAAGGAGAGGCTTGAGAAGGAAGGGATAAACTGCAGAATAGTTGAAATAGGCGAGGTAATTGAAATCTAAAAATCCTTTAGGGCTTCGAGCACGAGCTCCGGATCGTATCTCTTTATAATTATCCTTGTCTTACCCCTTCTATTTCTATCGAACTTCGTATCTATCAGCCTTAGGTTCTCAAGCTTCAGCAGAATCTCGTAGAACTTCGTGTATCCCAATGAGACAATCTTTTTGAAGCGTTTGAAGAGTTCTCCTGTCGTGAATTCTTCCGATGATGAATAGATAAGCTTTAGAAGTGCCCTCTCGGCAGTGTTTAAGGTCAAAATACCCTTCCTAAGAAAAACCTTTCTTCCATCTTTGCAAACAGCGTCGACATCCCTGACCTCTATCCTCCTGCTTGCTCTCCTTTCTGCTTCAAGCCCGGCCATCTTTAGAAGGTATATGCCGAACCGAAGATCCCCCGCTTCGTGCGTGAGATCGACTATCCTTTCCAGAGCTTCATCGCTGAGAACGTTCGGATAGAATCCCAATTTGGCTCTGGAATATAGGATGTCGTATATCTCCTCCTTGGAATACGGTGGAAAATATATCTCATCCGGATGGAATATCGAGCCCACGCTTGCATCGAACCTCTCGGCGATCCTTACATCCGCCGATATTGCAACTACTCCAATCTTAACATCTTCAACCTCCTCATGTGCCTTTATTAAAGCGTAAAGGATCTCGTTGATCGTTTTGTCATCGAAGAGGAGATTGAGATCGTCGAGGGCTATTATCAAAACCTTATCCGATATCTTGTTCAGTATGCTGTAGTAGAGCTTCAGAAAGGGAACCCCGTATGACGGCGGAGGGTATCCGAATACCTTCTCGAATACCTTTGCGAATACCTGCTGCTTGGAGTTTATTATCTGGCAGTTGACGTAAACCGGTATGACTTCATCGCTCACGTTCTCGATTTCTCTGAAAATTATTTTGACTGCCGTGGTTTTTCCGGTAGAAGGTGGGCCGATGCATAATGCGTTTATCGGACGTGATCTCCTTAAAGCCGGTTTTAAATCCATGGCAAGCTGAGTTAGCTGCTGCTCCCTATGCAGAAATTCCTCCGGAATGTAATCCAAGTCGAAAACTTCCATG
>JALWBF010000079.1:0-5793 GCA_027016055.1 Archaeoglobaceae archaeon
ATCTTAATTATCTTTACAGTTCTGGCTTCAAAAATCCTTCTTTGAATTCTCTTTAAAGTTCTGATTTCATCTTCGAGTCTTATAGCCTCTTCCTCACTATTCGCATTCTTCTTTCTATCCTCAAGCTCCGCAATTCTCTTCTTAATTTTTTCATATAAATCTTCATCGATCTTTTGAAGCTTTCCGCTCTTTGACTTTTCAAGGATCGTCAAAAGTTCGTCAATGTCCATATAACGCTACACCCCTGCAAATCAAGAACACCGCTAAATATTCGGGAATTTTATCTTTTCCGGGTTGCAGTTTGAATTCCTCATCCATCATTCTTAACCTTATCCTTTTTAAAATTCTAACTTTAACCTTATCATCACCGAAAACCACCGCATCTCTAAGCGGATCGAACTCATCAAGCTTATCGAGAGGGACTATCGTAACCCTCAACCCCGTTTTACCGTGCAATGAATTCGGAAGCCTTATGAGCCTTTTTATGTCCGCAGTTACCGGCGGATCGACGTAAACTGTGAGTCTCGATGAGCACAGATTGAAAGCCCTTTCAAATATCTCCCGCGGTATCGACGATAGATCATCTTCGGCGATATTCTTTAAATTTGTCTTCAAAATTGATATTAATCTCTGCCTTTTTCTCTCATCGTAGTTTTCCAAGAGCTTTTCGATTCTATTGTCCTTAATAGCATTTGCTATGTATTTCGCTATGCACTTCGCAATCCTTCTCATCTGCCTGCTTTCCGAATTCTTCAGGTTGTTCAGCGTTAGATAATCCACGATCTCTCTCCTCTCAGCCGATCCCAAATCTCTAAATCTCTCATCGTAGACATGAATGTGGTATCCCCTATGCCCCGAAAACACAACCTCGATGTCGTCCTCGCTGACTCCGAAATCATCCGTCAAAATCTTGATGAGTTTTAAAACCTCAAGCTTTGCAGCTTTTAGCGATTTTCTCGGCAGATGGTCGGCATCGATATCGAAGATCAAGTCGGCACCTTTCCATCCCTTCCTTTCCATTTCCGCGGACGGATCCTCGTAATACGCTGATGAGTAGTAGGCATGAGCAGGAACGTTGGATATGACGTATGCCTTGAGCTCTAAATCCGAAGAGAAGGCAATATGTCTGTGCATCACGAAATCCGGAAAGTGCTCAAGAGGGACGAAAGCCCACTCCCTTCTCTCAAACTCTTTGGGAATGTAGAGATCCGCATCGATATAGTATTCCCTAAACTTCTTTAATAAGAATGCCTTAGTTAACTCCACATACTACGGATTCCGTAAAGATTTATAACGTTGCGCCGGTGAGTGTTTTAGTTTCGACAACACCATCTATAGTCCTTATCTTCTTCAAAACAACCTCACTTAAGTGCTCGAAATCTCTAACGACTATCTTTGCGATTAAATCGTATTCTCCGAAGAGGGGATAAAGCTCTTCAACTTCCTCAAGCTCAGCAAGCTTGTCGTAAACGTATCTCTCTTTTGTGGGAGACACTTTTATCAAAACGAAACCTAAAGCCATAATACAATTTGTCGACGAAAAATAAAAAATTTGTCCTGTTGTTGCTGGTAAGAACCCTTAGCTTTTCTCGTTCCGAGAATAAACTTCAAAAAAATTTGTTTTAAGGAGTGATAAGGTATATTCTGTAGGTTTTACCTCTATATTCAACACAATGTCCGCTCAGGTATCTCATTTTGTTAAATTCTTCGACTGTGATCTTTAACGTAACTTCACCCCTCTTTTCTGCAATTTCAAGCGCTTTTTTGAGTGTCGGCAAATCTTTTAGCATTTCATCCGTGATATGCTCAGCGTTAGAGCAGTTTGCAACTTCCACGTGCACGTATTTATCAGTGTAATGCTTATACGCGTAGTATCCCATAACTGCAAAAAGTCCGGTGACTGCACATGCTACGATTATCAAAATTACTAACGTTTTTCTCATATACCCACCCGTGTAGTTTGAAGAAGGGATGCGTTCAATCCTCTCTTTTAAGTTCAACAACTTTCAAGCTGAACCCTTTCTTGCATTCAGCCGGAGCATCTCCTATTATTTTTTCAACTATAACCGAGTCCCCTTCCTTAAGCTCAACCGGATTGCAAAGGTTATACATCTCGCAGTCCAGTATGTTGCATTTTTTGCCTTCGAACCTTATCTTCGCCCCCTCAACAGCCATCTTTGAGTCTATTAGAGCCACTATGGGCAGTTCCACCACTTCAACAGCTACAACGCCTTCGTCATGCAACGGGCATTCGTGGACGGCTCCATCTCTGAGTCCGACGATCTTATACTTAGCCCCCTCTCTAAGCCTCAGACATATGTTTTTTAACCGACAATTTTCGCACTCCTGCTTTCCTCCCAAAAATATAAATTCGACGCCGATCTTAGCCCAATCCTTTCCGCATAATGTGATGATCTTGTTAACTTCCTCCATGAGCATCACCCTTTGCCAATTTTCGCAACGTTATAAAACCGTTTGCCTATCGATTGCCGTGTAGGAATTCTTCAACGCTAATGACTTTAAAGCCGTTCTGCATCAGTAAAGCCGAAGTAACTCCAAATCCTTCTCTCTTTTTACCGCTGAAGCTTCCATCGTAGATAAAACCGCATCCGCAGGATGGACTGTAGTTTTTCATTATAGCTATATCTGCTTTAACCAACCTTGCAATCTTTAGAACCTCGTTTGCACCTCTCACAAATTTTTCGGTTAAATCTTCTCCATCTTTCGTCAAAACCCTTGCCTTCCCATTTAAAACGTCAAAGCCGTCTCCGCCGATAATCTCACAGGTTTTTCGTGGCGTTGGTAGTCCCGAAAGCTGTTCCGGGCAGACCGGAATCGGAACGATTTTTCCGGCTTTAACGACTTCAATCAATCCTTTATTGGCTACATTCCCCCCATCATACCTACAGTTTATACCGAGCAGGCATGCACTTACGATCGCTATCATAAAAAAAAGAAAGGCTTTTTTAATTCAAAAGTCTAATCGAGTTAGGATGCTTCAAACAAGACCACCTTTGAGATTTGGATTCCTAATATTTTTGTCCGTAGTAGTTGGGGTATTAACGGGTATAGCATCCTTCGCTCTATACTGCCTTACGCAACTATTCACCGAGCTGTTTCTCTCCGGTTTTGACAGCTTCAAGATGCCCCGCCCCGGTGGTGAAATAGAGGTCGTTCACTTTGACGTTCACTGGGGAATTCTGCCCCTCTTCGTTATTCCCGCTTTGGGCGGTCTGATTGTTGGTTTGGTAGCATACACCTTAGCACCGGAAACTGCCGGAGGCGGAACGGGGCATGTGATAGATGCGTTCCATAGATTTAGGGGTTTCATAAGGGCAAGGGTTCCGGTGATAAAGACTATCATATCGGCAATAACGATAGGTAGCGGTGGAAGTGCTGGAAGGGAAGGACCTATCACGCAAATAGGGGGCGGAATAGGCTCAACGATAGCCAACCTATTTAAGCTTTCGGATAAAGACAGAAGGATTCTGTTGGTAAGCGGAATGGCGGGAGGAATTGGAAGTGTTTTTTTAGCTCCCATGGGTGGAGCCTTCTTTGGCATAGAGGTTCTCTATAAGAGGGATTATGAAATAGAGGCTCTAATTCCGGCTATTACGGCTTCTATAGTTGCATACATGGTCTTGGAAACTCTGCTGTCAAATATAGCCGGTGTTCCGTTCGGGCAGATCAGGATATTTAAGATGCATCCTCTCAGAATCAGCTCACCCGTAGAGTTTCTAACGTATGCAGCATTAGGTGCAATAGCCGGTGGGGTCGGTTTGGTCTACATATTCAGCTATCATTACACGAAAAAGCTTTTCAAGAAGCTTAAGATTCCGGATCACGTCAAGCCGGCGATAGGCGGTTTGATAGTTGGAATAATGGGTGTCTACATTCACGAAATACTTGGAACCGGATACGGATTCAGCCAGATGGTTCTATCTAACTGTGCGAAGTTTACTATAACATTCCTCCTCTTCCTCACGTTCGCAAAGATATTCGCAACGGCTTTAACCGTTGGAAGCGGTGGAAGCGGTGGTCTGTTCGCTCCTTCGCTTGTGATAGGTAGCTTTTTGGGTGGTGCGGTTGGTTTGTTCTTCAACAAATTGATGCCAAACATCGTTACTCAGCCGGAAGCCTATGCCCTCGTAGGAATGGCAGCCTTCCTTTCTGGGGTTTCGAAGACGCCGTTAACTGCAATAATACTCGTCCTCGAAATAACCGGTAGCTACACCCTTCTTCCGGCAACCATGGTAGCTTCAATCGTTGCTTACGTAGTGACTGGAGAATACACCCTATACACGAAGCAGGTTCCAACGAGGGTGGAAAGCCCCGCACATAGGAGTGAGATGCTCATCGATCTGCTTGAGGAGGTAAAGGTTAAGGATGCCATGGTTCCCGCTGAAAAGGTCGTTACAGTTTCGCCAGACGATACGGCGTTGGATATCCTAAAGTTAATTGAGGAGATGGGCTACATAGGTTATCCGGTCGTTGAAGACGGAAAGCTCGTAGGTATCGTAACCTTCGAGGATGTTGAGAAGATACCGATGGAAGACAGAGCTAAAACGAAGGTTAGGGATGTTATGACCACAGAGCTGATCGTAGCATATCCGGATGAGGATCTTAGGTCAGCCTTGGCTAAGATGGTCAATCACAACATCGGAAGGCTTTTGGTTGTTCCGAGAGATGATAAAACCAAACTTCTTGGGATAATTACGAAGGGAGATATAATGAGGGCATACGCAAGGGTCAGAGCCAAGCTTATATCATAACGTTTTTTTCAAGTTATCTGCTTGATCTCCTCGTAAAGCTCCTTCAGAGCTTTATAATAATCGAGCTCCCCTCTTTCTATAGCATCCATCTTCTCTTCAAGCAATCTCGTTCTCTCTTCGGAAACGAAGCTTCCGTAGTTGCTTGCCAAATACCTATAAACCTCTATACCCCTCTTTGTCGGAATAACCCTTCCGTTCTTCTCGATAACGTAATTTCTGATGAAAAGCCTATCTACTATCGTTGCATATGTCGACGGTCTTCCTATTCCCCTTTCCTTCATAAGCTGAACTATGTCCGACTGCGTGAACAGAGGAGCCTTTGGAACGGTTCTAACTTCAGCCTTAACTCTGATCTTGCCAACAGGCAACTCCTTTTTAACCCAAACGCTCCACTTGTAAAGCTCCACGGCTTTTCCTTCCGCATAAAGTATTCTCTCCTCCTCAACCTCCCTGCCGTTAAATCTTATGAGATACCTCGCGGTTTTAATGCGGTAAGGCTTGCACTGGCTCGCCATGAACCTTCTGAAGATAAGATCGTATAATGCTAGATGCCTCCACGTTATGCCTTCGACCTGAATGACTCCTTCCTGAATCAGCCTCTGCAGTGTATCCTTTGGAATAGGTCTCGTCGGACGAATGCATTCATGGGCACCTTCCATGAACCATTCCCTCGGCGTGAAATCATCTCCCAAGTATTCCTTGGCAATCCTAAGCCCTACATCGCTCACCCTTGTTGAATCTGTTCGGTGATACGTCGTTAAACCGGATTCGAAGAGATCTTGAGCGAGTTTCATCGCCTCCTTTGCCGGGATCTTCAGAATCGCGTTTGCATCTCTCAGCATTGCGTCGGTAGTGTATGGCGGCAGCGGTGTCCTTTCCTCTTCCTTTTCCTCAAGAAGCACGATTTCCAAATCGAGTTCCGTTTCTCCCGTCTTGGTTTTCTCATCAACCTCAAGAACCAAATCCAAATCCCTAACTATCGCTATCTTCTTCTTCTGTTTGTATTCGTTGAACCTATAGA
>JALWBF010000079.1:5803-7665 GCA_027016055.1 Archaeoglobaceae archaeon
AACCTATCGATAACCCAGCCCAAAACCGGCGTTTGCGCCCTTCCGGCTGATAGGTTTCGATCTCCGAAAACGCTCCAGAGCTTCTGGCTTAAAACAAATCCTATCCAACGGTCTTCTATTCTCCTAACTATCTGTGCTTTTACAAGATTCTCATCTATATCTCTCAGGTTCTTCAGGGCTTCCGTTACTGCCCTTCTCGTAACCTCGTGAAACTCAGCTCTTTTAACTTCTCCGCATCCGGCTAACAGATTTTTCAGATCCCAAGCTATCTTCTCACCTTCGGAGTCCGGATCAGTCCCAATTATTATTACCTCCGCATCGTGGGCGAGTCTTCTTAAGGCATTGATCCTCTTCTTTGAATCATCAACGTTCTTGCTACCGCACTTCGGGCATTCCTCCCTCTCCTCAGTCCACTGATAATTGCAATCCTTACATCGCTTTATCGAAGCATAAATTGGAACGAATCTGCCGTTAACCAAGACTCCGTGGAATCCCTGATTCGTTATCAGATCCGTCACGTGCCCTATGCAGGCTGTAACGAGCAAAACGTGCTCCGCTGTCGGGACTTCGTAAGCTACGAGTTCAACTTCTCCGTTTTCATCCGTGAAAACCTTTACGCTCGGCTGTCCGAAGAACCTCGATATCTGCTTAGCCTTCGTCGGGCTTTCGACTATGAATAACGTCGGCTTTATGGCATCAAATTCTGTTTTTCTCCTAAACCTTTCCCTCGTCTCGTTTATCTCCTTGATCAGAGCTTCGAAGTTTACTTCCTCCAAGCTTTTAAACTCTATATCGTAGTAGCTCGCCCTCTTTACGAATGCTTTCAGAATTTCCTCATCCGCTTCGAATAAGAAAGATGCTCCCTTCGTTATACCTCCGGCAAAGAGCCTTGAGGTTCTTCCGGAACCTTGGATGTATGTCCTGACGTCCGGGAATATTATTTCTCCCTTCCTAACGACGATATCCTTCTCTTCAATTTCTCCTTCCTCGAGTAACTGCTTTAATATCGCTCTGAGTTCTTTGAGCAGGTCTTCTCTTTTATCCAGCACCGAAAGATAGGGAATATACTTCTTAACCTCCTCATGCGTTCTGAAGATCAATGCGAGGGTTCTGATTATTCCGACGCTCGCGGTATCGATATCCTCAACGTTAACTCTGAAAACCGGAGCGCCGAAGAATACAGCGAATCTTATTCTTTCGGGCAGATCCAAGCCCCTTACGAGCGTTCCGTAGTAATAGGCTGTTCCGACTAGGAGATCTATTTCTCCCTTCTCAAAGAGCTCGTAATCCTTCTTCTTTCCGGCAGTTACAATTCCGATCTTGAATCCTCTCTCCTTCAAAATCTCGTAAAGTTTTTCAGCCTCCTCAGTCGTTCTCGCATATATTATTCCGCCCGTTCCCATTCTTTTCAGGATTTCGCAAAGCAGATCGATGTCTTCGCTGTTGATGGCAACATCTTCTATATTCCTAACTGCATGCGTCGAAGTTCCGACGTCGAAGTTCAAAAGCTCTCTGAAGAGCTGAACCTTCTGCCCCTTCTTGGCAGTTGCTGTGGAAACCATAAGACATCCCTTAGCCTTTCCCTTCCATTTCCTCTCCTTGTTATCGTAGTAAAATCCTAAGAGCATGAGGATCCTATCGACGTTCTTGGAAGCCTTTAATACGGAATCCACGTCATCGACGAATATGAAATCGAAGGTAAATCCCTTAAGGCTTGAGAAGTGCTTGGACAGAAACTGTGCAGTTGTAACGAGTATATCGAATTTGCGGGATTCCAAAAGCTCGAAGAATCTATCCTTCTCCTCCTTCTTAAGCCCGCCGTGGTAGTATAGGATCGTTACTTCCCCTTCCTCATTCATCTT
>JALWBF010000079.1:7675-10969 GCA_027016055.1 Archaeoglobaceae archaeon
GGACACAGCCGAGCCGAATGATGTCTTACCTATTCCAGTTGGAGCGACGGCGGCAAAGCTCTCTCCCCTTAGAATCCTCTTAGCCCAAAAACGCTGAATGGATCTCGGCTCACCAATTATCTTTCTGAAGAACTCGAAGAATTCCTCAACTACCTTATCGAACTTATACCTGCACATTTTCAGGTTTTTCTTCTTGCAAACGCCTTCCAAAGCCTCCTCAACCGTGAAATCGTTACCGCAAACCTGACAGAGGTTAGCGTAAATGGCTTGAATCATAATTTGATTGGGCTAATAAAAAGTTAAAAACCTTTTGGGCTGAGAGACTTCGATGTTTTCCGTTAGAGTTGAAAGGGTGGTTAGGCATACTAAGGGCATAGCGACAATTTTCTTCGATCGTGTGATTCCTTCCTATCCCGGTCAGTTTCTCATGGTGAACGTCTTCGGCTATGAGGAAATTCCGCTCAGCCTATCATCTCCGAATTCGATCACCGTTAAAGCTGTCGGAGAAACAACTAATGCTTTGGTGAACATAAATAGAGGAGAGTTATTGGGAATAAGAGGGCCATTTGGCAAGCCTTTTACGCCGTCTAACAAAGCTCTTATAATTGCCGGGGGGATCGGAATTGCCCCGCTGAAGTTCCTTTATGATTTTCTGATTGAGAGGGGTGCGGAGGTTTTAGTTATCTTCGGAGCCAGAACATCCGAAGAGCTTATTTGGAAGGATGAGTTCGAGAATTTGCTCATCGCAACAGATGACGGCTCGGAAGGATTTAAGGGAAACGTCGTGGAGCTGATGAAAGCCGGTGATATCGATTTGGACAGATTTGAAAGAATATACTGCTGTGGACCGAAGCCTATGCTCAAAGGGTTATACGAACTTTTTAAGGCTAAGAATGTTCTAAATAAAGTAGAGTTTTCATTGGAGAACTACATGAGATGCGGAATCGGGCTTTGCGGTTCTTGTGTTCTTGAAAACGGCTTAAGGGTTTGCGTTGAGGGGGCTGTGTTTAGAGGTAGCGAGATCGTGCTATAATGATTTATACCTTCAGCTCGACATTAAATTATGAAAATAGTATTTCACCCCGAATTCTTGAAGGTTTACACCAACGATCCTGCTGCGGCTGAAGGCAGATTGGAGTGCATTTTAAAGGAGATTAAGGATGATTACGAATTCGTAACACCCGAACCGGCTAAACTTGAGGATATTCTGCTCGTTCATACTCCATTTTACGTTGAAGAAGTTAAGGCGGAAGGTCTTTACGATATCGCCGCTTTAGCCGTAGGAGGTGCGATAAAGGCTGCGAAAATTGCATTCGAAGAACCAGCATTCGCTTTGATAAGACCTCCGGGTCATCACGCCAGCCCGGATAGAGGATGGGGCTTCTGTTACTTTAACAACATAGCTATTTCGGTCAGGAAGCTTATGAAGGAACGTTTGATACGAAAAGCTGTAATTATAGATTTTGATCTTCACTTCGGCGACGGAACTGCGAACACGTTCTGCACGGACAAAAATGTAGTTTACCATCACATGCCTCAAGACGATATAGCGAGTATAGAGGATATACTGAAATCAGTAGAATACGATATAATAGCGGTCTCAGCCGGCTTCGATAAGCACAGGATGGATTGGGGATACTATCTAAACACCGAAGACTATAGGACGATCGGTAAGATAATCAAGGAATACGCGGAGGAAAACTGCTTTGGAAGAAGATATGCTGTGCTGGAAGGGGGTTACAATCAGGATGTCTTGGGAAAGAACGTTAAAGCATTTCTGAAGGGTTTTGAGTAAACGCGAACAAAACCCAAAGGCTTATCTTCTATGCTATGATTTGACAAACCATGCGTAAGATTCTGCTCAGCGAGGATGAGATGCCCACCCACTGGTATAACATACTTCCCGATTTGCCGGAACCTTTGCCACCTCCGTTGCATCCCGTAACGAAAGAGCCGGTGAAGCCCGATGATTTGAAGCCAATATTTCCGAAGGCTCTGATAAAACAGGAGTTTGCAGAGGATCGCTGGATCAAGATTCCCGAGGAGGTTAGGGAAGTCTATGCTTTGTGGAGACCCACACCGTTAATCAGAGCAGTTAGGCTTGAGAGAGCTTTAAAAACTCCTGCAAGGATATACTTCAAATACGAAGGTGCAAGCCCGCCGGGGAGTCATAAACCGAATACAGCGGTAGCTCAGGCATATTACAATGCGAAAGAAGGGATAGAGAGGCTCACCACGGAAACAGGAGCCGGGCAGTGGGGATCTGCTTTATGTTTCGCTACTAAGCTCTTCGATCTGAAGTGCACGGTATACATGGTTAAGGTTAGCTATCAGCAGAAGCCTTATAGAAGGGTTCTGATGGAAACTTGGGGCGGAGAAGTTATTCCTTCTCCAAGCGATAGAACTGAAGTCGGAAGGAAGATTTTGGAGCAAGATCCTAACAATCCGGGAAGCTTGGGAATAGCCATAAGCGAAGCTATAGAGGATGCGGTAAAGCACGATGATACTAACTATAGCCTCGGAAGCGTTCTAAACCACGTTCTGTTGCACCAGACCGTAATAGGACTAGAAGCTAAGAAGCAGTTGGAGATGATAGATGAAAAGCCGGATATAATTGTGGGTTGCGTTGGAGGGGGAAGCAACTTCGCCGGCTTGTGCTATCCTTTCGTTAAGGATGCTCAGAAGGATGGAATAAGGATTATAGCCGTGGAACCGACTGCTTGTCCTACGCTGACGAAGGGTGAATACAGATACGATTACGGAGACACAGCCGGACTAACGCCTCTGCTTAAGATGTTCACGCTCGGGCATGACTTCATTCCGCCTCCGATCCATGCTGGAGGATTGAGATATCACGGAGATGCTCCAACCCTCTGCATGCTCGTAAAGCACGGAATTATAGAGGCGAGGGCTGTAAGCCAGATTCCGACCTTTGAAGCTGGGGTTCTGTTCGCAAGAACCGAGGGATTGGTTCCGGCTCCGGAAACGAATCATGCGATTAGGGTTGTAATAGATGAGGCTTTGAAGGCGAAAGAGCAGGGTGAGGAAAAGGTTATACTGTTCAACTTCAGCGGACACGGGCTTTTGGATCTTCAAGCTTACGACGATTTCTTATACGGAAAACTTAAGGATACTTGATTTAAATTTTTAAATTTAATAAATAATGAAAAATCTAGGATTCTACCTCGCCGGTTCTGATTCTTATGGATTTTTCCACGGGTATTATGAAAATTTTACCGTCGCCGAATTTACCTGTTCTAGCGCTGTTGATAATGGTTTGGACTACTGTATCTA
>JALWBF010000080.1 GCA_027016055.1 Archaeoglobaceae archaeon
ACTGAATTATGACCTGTTCCCTCAATCGATCCACCACTTGAAATAAAGGCGAGGTCAGCCAAGCACGTTGCAGTGAAATAGATTATTAGATGTTTCCATGGGATCGCTTTTTTGGAGAATATTGCAAAGAGAATGACAAAAAATGTTGTGGCACCCATAACCACCGTATTGTATGGAAAGTTGACAAAAGAAATGAATTGGACAATGAATAGAACTACCCAGTATATGTTTTTGTCACTTTCAAACGCTTTGATTAGAAAATAGAGATACAGAAGCAGTAACGGTGTGGCAATTTGTGGAAAAAAGGTTCTTTGCAGTGGTAGCAGGATGTGGGGTGAAAAATTTAAACTCAAAAAACCTTTTATATAGTTTGGAATATCTGAAACCTGGAAGAAAAAGAGCAGAGAGATTCCGAAAATTATGAGATATATGTTCTTTTTTATGGAGATCTCTTTAAAAAGAAGATATGCGCAGACGAAAGTAATAGCCGCCCAGATCCAGTTCCATAAAATCAGGGTGGCGGTAAGATTGCCGACAATGTTATTCAGTAGGGAAAAAAGGTTCAGCAGCCCGAATTTAAGATATTTAAGTAGATCAGTCGGTACCGGGACGTGGTACCATGGGTTTTGTGCCAGTCCATCTGCATCTATATGTAGTAAAGTATTGTTTAGATACATGTAAATGTCTGAAGAGAAGTCCGGAGGAAGCGGAGAAAAAGGTATTTTGTAGAGTGTCAGCAGAAATGGAAAAATATAAATGGTTGGGAATATTAAAAAAGCCGCTATTAAAGGAGTATGTTTTTTCATATCTATTTTAAACCGTAGAATTTTTTTATGGCATTGCACACTCTATTTATCTCTTTAATGCTCATTGTATAAAACATCGGAAGCCGTAACAGACGTTCACTCTCTTTGGAAGTGTAGCTGTCTTTTCCATGAAAAGTGCCGAATCTCTTGCCCGCTTCGCTTGAGTGCAGGGGCACATAGTGGAATGCAGCCTGAATATCGTTATCTTTAAGATGTCGAATCAGTTTGGTTCTTGTTTGAAGAGAGTCCGTTTTTATATAAAACATATGTGCATTCTGTTCACAATGAGACGGTATATACGGCAGTTGCAGATATCCGGATTCCGCCAACGGCTTTAGAAGCTCATAATAGGTCTGCCAGATTTTCAATCTTCTTTCGTTTATCTCTTCAGCCTTTTCAAGCTGTCCCCACAAGTAGGCTGCCTGCAATTCACTCGGCAGATAGCTGCTGCCTACATCTACCCAGCTGTATTTGTCAACCATGCCTCGGAAAAACTGGCTGCGGTTGGTCCCTTTTTCTCTAATTATCTCGGCTCTTTCTGCAAAACGTTCGTCGTTTATTATTAGCAGGCCCCCTTCGCCCCCGCTCGTGTAGTTTTTCGTTTCATGAAAGCTGTATGTTCCTAAATGGCCGATCGTACCAAGGGGTCTGCCTTTGTAGGTCGACATCATCCCCTGGGCCGCATCTTCGATGACAAAAAGGTCGTGACGCTTCGCTATATCCATTATGGTGTCCATCTCGCACGACACACCTGCGTAGTGTACCGGGACTATCGCTTTTGTCTTTTCGGTAATCGCAGCCTCTATGAGGCTTTCGTCTATGTTCATGGTGTCAGGGCGAATATCTACAAACACGATCTTCGCGCCTCGAAGAACGAATGCGTTGGCGGTAGAGACGAAGGTGTAGCTGGGCATTATGACCTCATCACCGGGCCGGATATCTATTAGAATCGCGGCCATCTCCAGGGCATGGGTGCAAGAGGGGGTCAAAAGCGCCTTTTCGCAGCCCAGTCTCTCTTCGAACCACCTATGACACTTCTGTGTAAAAGGGCCGTCGCCTGATAGCTTTTCGTTCCGGATCGCTTCGGCGACGAACTTCTCTTCGTTCCCGACAATAGGCGGTTTGTTGAATGGAATCATGTAGTACAACCTTCCTAAATTAACTTATATATAGTTGCAATATATCTCTTTTAGTCTTGACTATCAGGTAAAAGAACATATTGCAACTGACTTTATTGGAAAAGATACAGTGACAATAGGAGTTTTTATTTTTTCGTAATTTAATACAGCTTGTTATTTTCGAATTTACTATGCGCAAGATTTACATCTTTTACAGATTTTTTCATTCTATAATACCAGCACTCGATATTTGTTATATTGAAGCCGTATTTAATATAGAACTGCTGGGCTCTAATGTTTCTGCCTTCTGTAATGACTTGCAAACTTTTATGGTTTTTTTCGATCAAGAAGTTTTCCGCAAAGTGAATTAATTTTTTACCCAAGCTATGGCCTTGTAATTCTCTTTTTATCGCTATCAAGCCTATTTTGGGTTCGGTGTTTGAATATTTCAATGTTATGAAACCGACAGGTTCTTCCTTCATTTTTATAGTAAAACTTATGTCGTCGAACGTACCCAAAACAGCCTTTTTAACCCATTCTGCATAAAACTTTTCAGTCTGTTCCTTGCCAACGAGTATCAACAGCCGGCTATGCTCCGTTAACTCTTTTTTTGCGATTGTGCTCAAAGGGTCTATCTCATCAACTGAAGAGCGTTCTATTTCTATATTGGAATGAAAGGGTAACTCTTCGGCTTGCAGCTTCTTTTCAAAAATTACGCGTGTATCTTCAAAAACGAATTTGTTGTTACCGAATATCGCTTTGCTTAGCTCATCGTTTATAAGACATTTTCCCTGAACCCAGTCATACTCGTCTAAATTATTTGGTTCGAAAATTTTGTCAGGGTAAAACTGGGCACAATTTGCTTTGAAAAAGGCACTTTCCCATTCAAGTTTTTGAACCATCTGTTTCACCCTTTCCTATTTTTAAATATAAAATCCATCCCATTAATCCTACGATAACTTTGGTAAAATAGAGCAAAAAAGAGATCATGACAGCATCAGACACTTCAACCCCATAAAGTGTCAGCCCCGCGGTCATGACCCCTTCACGCACCCCGACACCGCCCAGGGATATCGGTACGACGGTAGCCACATATACCAGCGGCATGATAGACATAAGGTTCAAAATGGTGATATCGAGACCGAAATAGAGTGAAAATATGTAACTGATGAGAATGTCTCCGAATTGACCCAGGCCCGATAGCAGCAGAATAAGCGAGAGATCTTTGTAGTTTATCGGCATCTTTTTCTGCACGAAATACTTTGCGACAACCAGTGCCGCAACCATACCGAATGTAGATAGTGCTATTAGGGAAAATCCGAAATCGAGTTTCGTGCGTATGGTATCGTTGAACAGCAGGGAGAACATAAGTATGAGACCGAGAGCGAAAAGTCCGCCTACCCGCTCTATGAAAACCGCCAGCAGCGATTTTGCTTTTGATAGATGGTAGTTTTT
>JALWBF010000081.1 GCA_027016055.1 Archaeoglobaceae archaeon
AATCGGTTTACTATTTGCACGACTTAATTCCAAATTATTATTAGATTTTAACAATTTTGGATTAAAGCCTGGAAATGTCTATATTGATGCAGGCTTATGCTATGTCTCAAAAGAAATTACTGATGGTGATATTCCTGTTGTTATTGAATTATCTCCCCCTTGTGACTATGCAAACACATCGAGAAAAAGAGGGCTACCTAAGTTTATAAGCGGCTTTATCGCAAAATACGACCAGACAAGATTGAAAAAAATGAATAGTGATGCCTTATATACCGAAACATACCCATTATATATTAAAAATTTTCAATTTATAGATGACGACATATATATGATAACTTTTGATTTCAGATATATTAATAATATTCATGAAAAAGAGCTGCAAATTAAAAATTACAAGTATCTATTCCGGGTAAAAGATCATCTTTTTGCGGATATACTCCAAAAGATGTCTTCTTATACTGCACGCTTAGGATTATCTATCATTCGATAGCCTGTTTAATCATCTCCGCCTGCTTCTTAATATATGCCGGCGGCAAAGCATTACCGATCATTAATGCGATTTTATCGCGTGCAATTTCGGTGGGAAATTTATACTCTTTCGGAAAAGTTTGTAAAAGTGCGGCTTCACGTAGTGTGATAGCCCTATCCTCTTCAGGATGCAAAAACCGACCTTTAGAAGGATTTGTACAACCGCCGGTAATTGTCGGTGCTACATCATCCCATTTCATACGACCGTATACGTCTCGAAAACCGTTAGGATATTTCAAATGGCATGGCAACCAATACTCTTTCGGTAGATCTTTTCTGCTCCCCCCGTTTTTCGGAATAAGCGAAATCATTTTTTGTACTTTATCAGTACGTTTTACGGGATAGTCATGAAGCGGATCAGCCCCGCTGCCCGGTGTATGCACATTTGAGAGTGTATCTCTTACGGTCTTTTTAGTGCTTGATTTATGGGCAAACGGGATCTTTTTTCCCCTGCCGGTCATCAAGATCATGCGTTTTCTTCTTTGAGGTACGCCGTATTCGGATATATCATGAATTTGTACTGTTTCGCTATCAACGTGATAACCGAGTTCTTTGAGGTGGGTAAGCACTTTCTTGATTCTGGGATCTTTGGCTAACCCCGGGACATTTTCGATGAGGATCGCTTTCGGCAATAATTCTTCCGTGAGTCTCAACATTTGAAATACCAAATCATTTCTCTCATCATTAACGGAAGAAGCGGCATTTTTTGTGCGAAGAGATGAAAAACCTTGGCAGGGAGGACAGCCGGCGAGGAGATCCAGTTCTCCTTTTTCGATTTGCAAGGCATTAAAAATCTCTTCAGGTGTAAGCTCTTGTATCGGTTTATTCCATAGCTTGCTCTCCGGATGATTCAATTGATAAGCTTTGGAGACAACCGGATCTATTTCAGCCGCACCGATAACATTGAAGCCTGCCTGCTTAAGTCCTTCAGTCAGTCCTCCGGCACCGCAAAATAAATCTATGGCTCTTGGCTTCATACTCTCATCCGAATATCTTTCTTTTATGTAATTATACAGGCAAAAGCTTGTTATGATATTAATATTTGTCAAATTGACTAATAAAACAAACTTTGTTAAAGTGTAGCTATGAAAAGAGATCACAAAGAATTTGAAACACTCCTCAAAGCCAAGGGTATTAGAAAAAAAGCATTCTCCGCATACAGCGGCATTCCTTACGACACCGTTGCAGGCTGGAAAAAGTCGGGACGGGTGCCCCCTTATGCGATGGTGCTGCTTGTTCAAATGCCCTCAGGCAGAGAGTATGTGAGTGCTGGTGAGCTTCTTAAAGCTGGATTGCCCAAAGCTGTACTGTGGAACAACGATCCGGATAAAAAGGTGCCTGCCGATATTTTTATCGTAGCAACACTAAAGAGAGCACATAATGACTTTGTTATCGATAAACTTACCGAGTATTTTGGTAAAGAAACCGTTTTGGCGGCACTTTTGACGCATAAAGAACAAATTTCCGCACATTTGGCCCGGCGGGTTGCGGAACATATCCGCCGGTTTCCAAAATCCGCATGATTCCCGTAGCGGTATCGGAAAGACTAAAAATCAAAGGGCGGCATTAGCGAGTTTAGAGCATTGAAAGCATATCGGTACCAGAGGTGAAAACACTGTACCCTTTGTGCTTGCACTCTCTGTGAGAAAGCTCTGCCCATTTTCTATCTTGGAGAAATTTACGAATTTAAAAAAACAGATAACATGGGGCTTTCGCCGGGTGTACCCCATTAATGAGTCGTCACAGCGTATACTATCTTATCTCGATCTCCTCCACAATATCGAGCCCGAAGCCGCCCAGTCCTACGAACTCTCTTCCTTTGCTTGAAACGAGCAGTTTGATATTGCGGATTCCAAGCTCAGAGAGTATCTGTGCGCCGATTCCGTACTCTTTCATCGTATCTCCGGCCGAATCGCGACTGTCCAGGAAAATTATGACGCCTCCGTTTTTTTTCAGATACTCTATCGACTCGATGAGCTGATTGTAGCGGTGCTGGTTCAGCAGCAGGTCTACATCTGGCCCTATGTTATGAAACTTCACGTTTTCGGTCTCGTGCAGCTTGTAGAAGATTACGGCGTAGTGCTCTTTGCCCTGGTGATCTACGAAACGTTTTTTCAATGCTTTGGTTCCGAAAAACTCTATCTCCTCCTCCTCCATTGCACGAACCAGCCTTTCATTGAGAAGGCGGTATTCGACAATATCTGAAATATAGACTATATTCAGGCCGTGTTTTTTGGCGAAAAGCTCCAGATCATCGCGGCGTGCCATCTGGCCGTCTTCTCGCATTATTTCGCATATGACGGCGCTCGGCGCCACCCCGGAGAGTCTGCAAAGGTCCACCGAACCTTCGGTGTGGCCGGTGCGGACCAGCACCCCGCCCTCTTTTGCGATCAGCGGAAATATGTGTCCCGGCCTTACGAAGTCGTCCGGAGAGCTGACAGGGCTTGCAAGAAGCTTGATTGTCATGTCTCTTTCAAAAGCGGAAATACCGGTGGTAGCCTCTTTGGCATCTACAGAGACGGTAAAGGCGGTCTCATGCTGGGAATCGTTGTTTTGAACCATCGGTTCTAGCTTCAGGCGCTGTGCGATCGCTTTCGAGATAGCGACACAGATCAGCCCCTTCGCCTCGGTAGCCATGAAATTGACCTTTTCCGGTGTCGAAAAAGTGGCCGCATAGACCAGATCTCCCTCGTTTTCCCTATCTTCATCATCTATCATGACGACCATTTTGCCATGTTTAATATCTTCTATAGCCTGCTGAACCCTCTGTATAGGCATATATAACTCCGTTAAATTTTTATCTTTGAAAAATTATATCCAAAAACCCTTGAC
>JALWBF010000082.1 GCA_027016055.1 Archaeoglobaceae archaeon
GCTCGGACACACCTGTCCTGCCCCATGAACATAATTGGTCAAACAATAATTTATACTTTTCGGTATATAAAATCTCAGGCCGCCTTAAAGAGGCGGCGGACTCAGATGACCCACTTAAGGCACGGGTATGATGAGGATATGGTGCAAAATTGCAACAAAATGGTGCAAATTGTTGCAAAAATGCAAATTGTTGCAAAGATGAAACAGGAAATGAATGTATGTCATCCCGCCCGCCACACAACCAACTAAAATTATGAAGTAAGTAACTTACTAACTATAGGGAACTGAAAAAATCAGGTTTAGGTTCTCTCCATGCCAAAGCCTTTCACTAACAGTAAGTTAAAAAAAATGCATATAATAGATGGCGAAACAGATACCACCATAGATACCACCTTTGCAGAAATATAAAAATAGTTTAAAAGACAACTATAAAGCCAAGAGAAGAGATTAAATACTACAAAACAACAAATGCAAATTAATGATGAAATTAGACGTAATCAAAGACTTGATAGAACTCAGAGAAAGATTAGACTCACTAATCGAAACTCTTGAAATTATGTCAGACGAGGAACTGATGGAATCGCTCAAAAGAGCAAAGAACCAGCCGCCAAAAAGAGATTTTGAAGAGTTCCTAAAGGAAATCGGAATAGACCCACTTTCTATGTTCGATTAATCTCAAAATAACTAATTTCCGCTCTTCATCAATTTCATAAATCACCCGATACTTCCCTACTCTTAATGACCAAAAACCCTTGAGATCATATGACAAAGGCTTACCTACGTAGGGATTTTCCTTCAGCTTTAAGATCGCCTTCGCAAATAATTCCATCAACGCTTTGTTTCGTTTCGTGAGCTTTTCAAACCTCTTCTCGAATTCATCAGTTGTTTGAATCCTATAGCGAGTCATTAACAGGAATTAAGAAACCGCCTCTTTTTAACCTTAATTACCCATTTCTTAACAACAGGATCAAAGTAGATGAGAGGACAATCAAGGAGACCCTCAGTTTTACCGATAGGAGTTAATTCACCGCCACAGATCGGACAGGTCGGATTAAACCTATATTTCTCCCTAAGCTCCTCAATCCTCTCTTTTAATTCGTCTAATTCGATAAGCTCCTCTTCAACCTTTTCAATCTCCCTTTTAACCCTCTCAATCTCCTTATCAAGTTCCATTAAGGCGATTGAATCATCAAGCCCTTCAACCTTCAAAGCCTGTTTTTGATGGATTAACTCCTTAAGCTCACCCTCCAATTCAAACCTTTTCCTGATCAAATCCTCCTTTTTAGCCTTTTCACGGCTATATCGTCCCTCTAAGGTTGAAAGGAACTCTATTCCCGTATAGACGCTTAACCTTTTAGTGATCATATTACCTCTCAGACGAGGTTTAAACTCAAGGAGATGTTTAAGCCAAAATTCATCAAAATCAGCATCTGGATTTTGCTTTAAGAAGTTATTAACGTCAGTTATGGGGTGACGATTACAATAGCTCAATCTATGGACCAGCTTAGGTAAATTGGACGGTTTTAAAGCTATAACTTCATCAGGTAAGTGAACTATTGCCTCTTTAACATCTACACCAAAGACCTCCTTTATCACTTCTTTCCAAATTCGGTTATATTGGTCTTTTTTCTCCGCAGAGAATCGTTTAGGATTAAATCTGATAAGAGGTGACGGTATAGGAGCAAAAGCACAATCAAAGAAAACCTTTTTACCTGATCCACATTTTATAACCAGCTTTTTACCTATGAAGAAAGATAACAACCGTTTAACCTTTGCAGGAGACCAGCCCGTTCTATTGGCAATATCCTTAACAGAGGGTGTTAAGAAGTCTCTACAAGCCTCATAAAGCTCCTTATACTCCTTCCACCCCCTCCAATCAAAGCAGACGTTAAGGAGATTAACATGCTCATGGAAATTCGGTTTATTTGGCTCTTTTGAACTCCAATCGTGAGGATTAAACCACAGGATAGGATCACTCCACAAGGCATATTCGCCAAATTCTAAGGCAAATAAACGCTTAAAGAACAGATTAACCGCCTTCTCCCTCAATTCGCTCAGTTTTTGGGGATTCTCCCTAAGCATGCGGATAAACAGGTCATCAAGCTCAGGAGGATAAGTTAATTCCATAGGGAGAAGATACAGGTTATTTTTACCCAATTCCTTTAATACGCCTGTTTTTCTATCCCTTTCAAGGACTTTAGCCTCCTCATTAAGCTGGATTAACTTCAAGGACAATTGACGTGCTGAATCACTTGATCCCTTTTGCCTTAGGTAAGGATTCAAATAAGAACCCCAGACAACAGGGACATGCACAATATGACCGTTTTGGCATTTATAGGAATAAAACTCCTCAACTTTACCGTAAAATTCAGATTCATAGAATCCAATCTTTTTAGCTAACTCGATAAGCCTTTCTGATGGAACTATGTCAGTATAACGTTCAGAGTAAATGAATTCCTCAATTTGCAGACTCGACAGCCTTTCGAGGTATAAGTCGATCACCTCCTCCTTGAGGTCACGTTCATGATGAGGATCAGGCTCACTTGTTATAGCATAGTCAAGATGAACGGTCTGGCGACCGTCACCATCAAGAATGTCATGGGAGGGTGTGGGGTCTTGACCCTGCTTATCCTTAACCCTCCTAAGGAATACCTCCCTTACAATCTCATCAGGATCAGTTACGATCCGACCATAACCAGCCTTTTGAAGATTCTCAGCGTTGATTTTGGGGAGTCTAACAATATCACCAGCCTTTAACTCGTAAATCTCTTCGTTAATATCGCAGAATTGTAGAGTATCCTTTAGAGCTTTAAACCAGACAACTTCAGAATCAAGGTTTTGGAGGGACTGCCCGTTTATGGGGCTGGGGCTAGGGATCGCAGGAGAGCCATCAGGATAAGACGGGCAGCCCCCAATATAATTGTCCATTTAGATAGATATAAAAGTTATGATCAATCTTAATCGCCGACGGCTCTCCTGCACTTAAGATCCCTAGCCCCATAATATCATTTTGATCTTACCTAATATATAATTTTCGCTTATACCTAAGTTATTAAACCGCCGGTTTAGTAAGCGGGTTATCGCATTAAAACGCAGACAATACCGGCGTTAAAACTTATTGAGTCAATACTATACCAAAATAATTATGTCAACATATTATAAGACATACCATTTGGATAATTAAAGATAACCTCCTCCGTTCATGATATAGGAGAGGAATGTAGGTTATGAGAGATTTGAAAAAAGTTAAGATTTTACAACGACGAACTCTAAAATTATGCTGTGGAATCCGACCCCACTAAACTATATGC
>JALWBF010000083.1 GCA_027016055.1 Archaeoglobaceae archaeon
AGCAGATAGATCCGGAACTCAGGTTTTTGAACGAAGCTAAGAAGATTCTTAGGGAGATACCTTCGCTGACCGATGATCCCACGCTTGTGGTTGCCGGTTATCCGAATGTGGGGAAGTCGAGTTTTGTTTCGAGGATTTCGAGCGTTAAGCCCGAAATAGCGAGCTATCCGTTCACGACGAAGAAGATTTACGTCGGCTATACCGAGATAGATGGTGTTAGAATTCAGGTTATCGATACGCCCGGTTTGCTCGACAGACCGATCCACAGAAGGAATGAGATAGAGAAGAGGGCGATACTATGCTTAAAGCATCTCGCAAACTGCATACTGTTCATAATCGACCCAACGGAAACCTGCGGTTATCCGATTGAGAACCAATTGTCTTTGCTTGAAGAAATTAAAGAGAACTTCGACATCCCTATTGTAGCAGCCTACAGCAAAGCGGACATGCACGATAAAAGGGATCTTCCGGCTTTCTCGAGCGTAACCGGGGAGGGCATAGAAGATATATTAAAAATAATAAAGGAAAAAATGGGGATCAGTAGTATACGGTAGCTCTCGTAACGGATGAATTCGCATCGTATATCCAGCCATCCTTTACTACGTTATCCACTACGAACGTGAATTCAGCTCCCGGATAAGCTCTGACCCAATCCGAATAGAACGTCGCAATTCCGTTTGTATCCGTGTAAGCCGTTACATTTCCGCTTACTATTCCCTCCCAATGCCCGTAGACTTCGGCTGAATCGATCGGGTTTCCCGATGAATCGACGACCTTAACGGTTGCAACCGCATAGCGCCACCATCTTCCCCTGCCGAGAAGCGTTATGTTTATCGACTGCACCCTCATAACGTTCTGAAGCTTGAAGGTCGTATTCGTTACTATATCCGAAGGCTCACCCTCGTTTCCGGCCCTATCGATTGCTGTGACGTAATAGCTGTATGTCGTGTTCGGCTGTAAGTTAGTGTCGGCATATTCGGTGGTGTTTACCGTTGCGATCGCAACGAACGTTCCGTTCGTGCTTCTGTATACCTTATACTTTACCGCATCGCTGACAGTGTTCCAGCTCAGATCTATTTCGAAAGGCGAAACCGTCACAGCCTTCAAACCGGTAACCTTGGCTGGGGGAACAGTATCGACGACGAAGCTCCAGTTTACACTCGCATTTCCGGCTTCGTTCCAAGCTTCCACTGTTACCGTGTAATTTCCGTCTGATAAGTTGGCTGTATATGATATGATTGTTCCGTTGAAGGTTGCGTTAACTATTACTCCGTTCAACATCATTCTCGCTCCGTCGGCGTTCAAAACTTCTGCAGAAATCGTTACGGTTGTGTAGTTCAGATAAGCTCCGTTCGGAGGACTTATCGGCTTTATAATTATGGCATTGGTTAGATTCAGAGCATATTCCACAGCTCTCGTCGCATTAACCAAACCGTATCCGTATCCCGGATCCTTACCCGGCAAGCCCAAATCGTCCGCTGTTTTATCTAGGATCGTTCTGATTTCCGTATTGTTTAAACCGAACGCCTTCAGCAAAGCCGCCACTCCGCTTACGTGCGGGCATGCCATTGAGGTTCCGCTTAAAATTCCGTAGTTCGTGCCGAGCGGTGAACCGTAAGTCGGAAGAGTCGAGTTTACATTTACTCCCGGAGCAACGAGCTCGACGAAATCACCGGTGTTGCTGAAGTTCGCCAAGTTGTTCGAGCTGTCAACTGCTCCGACGGCTATGACCGAATCATATGCTGCCGGGTAGGAATATTCCGTTGTATTTATATTTCCGTCTCCCTCATTTCCGGCAGCAGCAACGAGAACTATTCCAGCATTATATGCGGCATCGCACGCCAATTTGAGAGATGTCGAGTTATATGACGACCCCCAGCTCATCGATATAACATCCATGTGGTGCTGAATAGCCCACTCTATTCCGGATATACAGTCGGAAAGCAAACCGGAACCGGTGGAGTCGAGAACCTTAACAGCATACAGATTCACCTTCGGAGCGACGCCGACGAGTCCGTAGTTGTTAAGAGTTGCCGCTATTATTCCCGCACAGTGCGTTCCGTGTCCGTTATCGTCGAGCGGATCGGAATCGTTGTTCACGAAATCGTATCCGCCCTTATACAGAGGAGCCAAGTCCGGATGAGTGTAGTCTATGCCGGTGTCTATAACGCAGACGTTCACTCCAACGCCCATCGTGTAGTTCCAGACCAAGTTGGCCTTGATATCTCGAATGTTCCAAGGAATTACGTCTGTATAGTTTGCGAATCCGTAAGCGTGAACCCTTATATTCGGCTCTACGGCTAAAACACCCTTAAACTTCTTAACCTTCTTAACTGCTTCCTTCGGCAGATCAACGACCATGGCGTTTATTATGTGAAATTCCTTCTTTATCTTACCACCGCAACGCTCTATAGCCATCTTATCCTGCATGCACGGTTTGTGTTTGTATAGAACGATGTATTCGTCCGCCAATGCTATACCCTGTAGCAGAACAAAAATAATTAAAACCAACAAAGCGATTTTCTTCATAAATTAATGTAGTAATCAAAAATATATATTGGTTTCGAAAATCTAAAAAAACTTGAACGCCTATGCACGTTATGAGCAAGGTCGTTTTGTCATATTCCGGCGGTTTGGATACAACCGTCTGCATACCTTTGCTTAGGGAAAAATACGGTTTTGATGAGGTTATCACAGTCACCGTTGACATAGGTCAGCCGGAGGATGAGATCAGAAAGGCTGAGGAAAGGGGAAGGAAGTATGCGGACAAGCATTATACGATAGATGCCAGAAAGGAGTATGTCGAACTGCTTTTCAAGCTGATAAAAGCCAACGGTGAATACGAAGGATACGTGCTCGGAACAGCTTTAGCTCGTCCGTTGATAGCCGAAAAGGTCGTTGAGGTTGCGAGGAAGGAGAAAGCGGATGCAATAGCCCACGGATGCACGGGAAAAGGCAACGATCAGCTAAGATTCGAAAACATCTTTTATCAATACGGTTTCAAGGTCATAGCTCCGATGAGGGAAATGAACTTAACGAGGGAATGGGAGATAGAATATGCTAAGCAGCACGGAATAGATGTTCCGGCAACGAAGGAGAAGCCATACAGTATAGATGAAAATCTATGGAGCAGAAGCATAGAGGGGGGAAAGCTGGAGGATCCAACTTTTATTCCGCCAGAAGACATCTGGGAATGGACGAGCGATCCTTCTAAAGCCCCGGACGAGCCGGAGATAGTTAAGATAGAGTTCGAGAGGGGAATTCCCGTTGCGATTAACGATGAGGAGATGGACGGGCTCGAGCTTATAAAAAGATTGAACGCCATCGGAGGAAAGCACGGAATAGGTAGAACGGATATGATAGAAGATAGAGTGCTGGGTTTAAAATCAAGAGAGTGCTACGAGCATCCCGCTGCAACCATTCTTATTACAGCCCACAGGGATCTTGAAAAGTTGGTTTTGAGCAGGAGGGAGCTGAAGTTCAAGAGGATCGTTGAAGAGGAGTGGGCCGAGCTTGTGTATTACGGCCTAACCAACGATCCTCTTTTCGAAGCTTTGAACGCGTTCATAGACAAGACTCAGGAGAGGGTTACGGGATGGGTTATGGTAAAGCTTTTCAAAGGTTCCGTTATGCCGGTAGCGAGGTTTTCTCCGTATTCGCTTTATAAGCCCGAGCTTACTTCCTTCGACACAACAGCAATCGATCAGAGGTTTGCGGAAGGTTTCTCGAAGTTCCACGGTCTGCAGGGTAGAATTTATAAAGATGTGATGTCGAAGTTAAAGTCCGATTTTAATTAAGCAAAATTTAAATAAATATCATTAAACATTTTGACATGGATTTGGGATTGCTGATACTTATCGCGGGATTCATCGTAATCGTCGTCGGTTTCGCTATTGCGGTGGTATCCACATACAACAGGTTTCAGCAGTTGAAAAACGGCGCCGAAGCTACGCTCGGGCAGATCAAGGTCGCTTTGAAAAAGAGGCTTGACCTGCTCACGGAGTTGCTCGAATCCGTTCAGAGCTACGCGAGGTTTGAGAGGGAAACGCTCGAAAGCATTACGAGGATGAGAACGGAAGTTATGAAGGTTTCGTCGCCGGAAGAAGTTCGGAAGATAGATAGGGAATCGAGAAGGATTCTGGGTAACATACTCGTTGCAGTTGAGAACTATCCGGATTTGAAAACATCCCAGACCGTTCAGAAGCTGATGGATGCCGTCAAAGAGATAGAAGATGAGATCGCGAGGCACAGATACACTTACAACAACATAGTTCAGGAGTTCAACACTAAGATCGATACCGTTCCTTCCAACATAGTAGCGGCGATGTTCGGATTCAGGAAGATGAGCTATCTTGAGTTTGAGGAGGAGATCACGAGAAGACCCGAACTAAGGTGGAGCGTATGAGCGAGCTTAGGGATTTGATCAAACTGATTGCGTTGGTTACCCTAATTGGAGTTTCGGGATTGATGATATCCCAAGTAGTTAAATCCGTCCAGTATTACGGTGATTTAACCGTCGATTATACGGCAAATATAACCTTTTCGAAGGTTTTAATTCTCCAAGAGTTTTACACTTACCACGTCAAAGCTTACAAATACAAGATGCTTTACAGGGTTTGGGATGCACCTTTAGTATTTAAAAAGGAGGACTTTCCGTGCATAGTTCTTAAAGGCGTCGGCAGTAGTGGAAAAAACATCGTATACGTTAAAGATTACTACGGTCATGTGCATGCTTCAAATCCGATTGCGTTCGATTTGGTTAAGAGGCTGGCCGAGAGAAACGAGCTCGGTATAGTCTGCTATCAATATCTTAAGAGCGGTAAATACTTCAGCATTGGAGATTACGGATTGAGCGCTTTATACGAGGTATATCCACCCATTCAGACGGACGGCAAATACGATCACGTAAATTTAAAGCTTGCAAGCAGACATGTGCCGTATGAATCGATCAAAATCTACATTTACGATCCAAACAATTCCATTTTGAAAATATATCCCCACATAAAAGAATTCAGATTGAAGAGGATTGAGAACGGCTGGTTAATCGAGGGCAAATCTCCGAAAGGATTGGTTGAGGTCGAGTTCATCTTAAAGCACGGAGCTATTGAAGGATTCTACCGAAACGTTTCAAACGTCTTGGATTTGGTCGAGAAAGCCAATTTCCTCTATTATATCAAGAGGAACGTATCCAAGTTTTTTGAATTAATTTTTATTATTTTGATACTGGGATACCCCGCGATCGTCCTTTTCGTCTACAACAGATACGGCAGGGAGAAATCGTTCGTAGTTCCGGAATTCCTCAGCTACGTTCCTAATCCGAAGAGAAAGCCTTGGGTCGTCAACATGGTCTTCACGGGGGATGCGATGTGGGGAGATAAGAACGCCTTCTTCTCAACCCTGCTGGATTTATACAGAAGGGGGGCAATAGAAATAGAGCCCTACGAAGTCAAAGGTTTGGTTAGAAGTAGGAAGGAGCTCAGGATAAAGATTTTGGATAGGAGCAAGTTTGATGCTAACGACATCTACGAGTATCAGGTGCTGAGATTCCTCGAAAGATATTCGGAAAACGGAGTTTTGGATACGAAAAAGCTCAGGATGATCGCAAAGGATAAGAGAAGATCCTTAGAATTGGCGGAAGATCTGAAAGACCTTCTAAACTGGAGAGATTCAAGGTTCTCAAAGAGATTCGTTGAAACGAAGGGAAAAACGATCTTTTACTATCTAACGGCAATATTCTTCATTCTGATTATCCTAACGCTCGTAATCGATGATATAAAACTGGTAATTCTGTCGGCGATTCTAACAGTTCAATCGATCTGTTGCGCCCTTTCTCCATCCCAACTCTTGGGAAGATGGAAGAAGGAGTTCTACAGGGAAAAACTTGAGTAGGACTCCTTTAGAAATTTCCTTTCGAACATGGCGATGATAAAGAAGTATGCTCCGGAGGATGTGAATGTATGGAAGGACTGGCTGGTCTACGGAACCGCTTTGGGTGTTGGAGACAAAGTCGTAAAGGCGATGGAAAGCTTAAATGTGAATATCCCGGAAATCAGATTTTACGACCACTATCCGGTTTTCGTATCCACTTATAGGACATCAGCGAGCGTCAGTAGATCTGGAAGCGGAGCCGGCGGATTTGGTGCCGGAGGAGGATTCGGCGGAGGAGGGGCTGGAGGAAGATAATATAAAAAATTTAAATTTATTCTTCCAAATGAACCTTTATCTTGTGCAACAGATCTGCCGGATTCTTTATCGGATACTCAAGCCTTTCGAGTATCTCATCGGCTTTCTTGCCCTTTATCACCAAACCCTTTAACCTTTCAATTAGCTGATCCTTCTCAACTGGGAAGTCCAATCCCTTGATCCTCGTAAGCACGTGAACAGCCCAGTCTATTCCAAGCACCTCTATTTCATCGTGCTTGATCTCAACCTCATCTTCGTCAAGCTTCCCTTCCTCTTTTAGCCTCTTATACGCCAACTTTGCTATTCCGCCAGCTATGTGCTCCCTCGGCCTTTCTTCGAGTTCTCCTTCGATATATCTCTTAACTTCTTCCTCATCGGCAGTCGCGATGTTCTTTGCCGTTTGCTCGGTTATTCCAAGCTCCTTAGCTATCTCCTTATACGTCTTAAATGCCTCGTTCTTTAAAACAACCACGTATGCAGCTTCAGCCAAGCTTGGAAGCCACGTTAGATTCCTGTATTCTATCAGCTTTTTAAGTCCGCCCAAAAGCTTTATGCTCTCCAAGAAAACCTTTTCAGCCATCTTATCGATATTTCCTCCCTTAGGTCTCGCGATAACCTCCATACTACATCACCCCTTACTCCTCCTCTTCAATCCTACCTTTCCTCTTAATAAACTCGCTTAGCGGACATATCACGTTGATAGTTCCGAACTCGGTTATTTCGAAAACCCAAGTCCTCGAATCGTGCCCGCAGAGCCTACAGCCGTCGATTCTGATCGTTCTTATCACACTGCCCAAAGGCAAGCCGTATAGGTTGACATCCCATCTCGTCTCTATCAGCTTCTTATCCAGAACTATCGTTCCGTCAACTATGTGCGCAACAGCCAATCCGCCGGCTGCTTCGGCACTCTCACTCGCCTGAGCAGATCTCTTCTGAGAAACCAGAATTGCCGTCTGTCTGAATTTCTTCAGGAAGTTGAAGAACTGCCTCACTATCTGCCTCGCCATAACCTCCTTGTGCTCGTATAAGCCGGTTATGCTGTCTATAATCGTGTTCGTAACCTTCTTCTCCTTTATCGCATAAGCCATGGTATCTATCAGAGCCTTCGGATTTTCTCTAAGTTCGTCATTTTCGGATGCGTCGATTACCACTATGTTCTTCTCAACCTTCTCGAAATCCGCTCCCAACGCCTGAGCCTTGTGCTTTAAGGCTGTGTATAGGAAGTTAGCTGGACTTTCGACGGTAACGAACAAAACCTTGTATCCGAGGTTAGCTTGAGTAACTGCGAACTGCTCGGCCAGAACGCTCTTACCGGTGTCGGGAACACCGGTTATATTGAGAACGGCTAAATAAGGAATCCCGCCTAACGGTTTCTTAACATATTTACCGTCCTCTACCTCTATTTTATAGAACATTTCGTCCAACTTCGTTCCCGTTGGAATTCCGAACAGTTTCGGAGCTTTACTTTCAAGTTCGCTCAGTTCATAATACTTTGCCATGTTATAATTTTAATCTTTTGAAGAATATAAACCTTAGCCCAAAAATTTATAAACAGTTCCATCATGATAATTATGGTAAATGCCGTTATTTGAAGAATAGCCCTTGCTTCTTCACCAGCCTTCTGCTCCCGCAGAACGGGCAGTAAAGGTTGGGGATGTGCATAGGTCCGGAATAACCAGTGACTCTTTTAACGATTATGTCAAATTCGGAACCGCATCTCGTGCAGTAGAGGTTCTCGATCTTGGTTTCCATGTTTTTAAAATCGGAGTATCCTATTTAACGGTTTCTAATACATCACCTTAAAAAGAACTTGGCTTGCGGTTTTCAGCTTCCTTCTGATCGGTCGGATCTCATACATATGCAAAACTAAAACGTCGTCAACGAATCTGTCGTAGCCGAATGCCTTTTGGATGAACTCCGCATGAAGCTTGTCTCTAACGTATACCAACGTTTCCCCTCCGACGTCGCACATCTCGAGAATTATCGGAATCTTGAACTTGTCCCAATCCAGCTCGTCGACGTATTGAGCTATGAACTCGAGTTCTTCCCTTTCAATCAGATATTCGTTTCCATCCCTCGCCTTTATTGTAGGATACTTCTCCTTAAGCATCTCAGCCAAAGTTCTGCTTCTCTGCGGGAGATGCTTGTTTACAGCTTCAATCATCCTCGCCAGAGCCCTTTCGGATATATCCATCATATTACCACCCTCATCCTAAATATGCCGGATTTAACATTAAACTCTTCCGCAAAGCTTCCGTTTCTAACGCTCAGCTCCAAAGTTCCGAAGCTCCCGATTAGTGCTAAGGGTTCGCCGATGGCAACATCTGAATAGGATCTTACCATCGGAACGTATGTTCCGTTAACGTAAAAACCTTTTGCATCATCCACATCTTCCGCTTTAACGTTCGTAACGGCATTACCAAATCTGTCGATGAATATCACTCTGCATTCGATCGTTTCGCCTTCAATCTTGTAATCGAAAAGATCGATGCTTTGAATTTCTCCCTCGTAAGGCTCCGCAACCTCTTCTATTTTACCCAAAACTGCGTAAGCTGAAGCCGGAGCGAAAACGTCCCTTCCGTGGAAAGTTGCCGAAAGCTCGCCGGTGATTTTTGAAGTTCTTTCCTCATCTATTACCCATATCCTTTTTATTCCATCATCAACAGCAGATGGATAAAGGATTCCGTTGTCCGGACCTATAAAAACGTGATTCTTGCATTCTATCAGCAACGCTTTTCTTTCACTTCCGACGCCTGGATCGACAACCGCAACGTGAACCGCGTTCGGAAAGAAACGATAGGAATGGTATAGCAAAAACGCACCCTGATAAACGTTTTGGGGCTCCACGGAATGAGATATATCGACTATTTTTGCATCCGGGCAGATTCTTAGTATAACACCTTTCATAACGCCCGGGTAGAAATCTCCGAAATCAGTGAGCAAGGTGATGACGTTCATATTCGATACTCCGCAAAACGTTAAATAATTCTTCGACCAACTCAAGTTGGATGAGACAACGGTTCGTTCTCGATACGACAGCCATAACCGATGCCGGCTTAAGGGCTAAGGAGGGTTACGAATCCATATGCGAATCCGCTCAGGAAATTTTGGATCTAATCGCCAAAGCGAGATTGAAGCTGAACATAAGTTGCTATATCCCTTATCCGACCGTCTATACCGAGCTCGTAAGTTTTTTGAAGAGGCACAAGTGCGATGAAGATGTTTTTATCAAATTGGACACCTGGCTGGTTAAAAAAACTCCGAACAGATACGAAGTAAAGATTCCGTCGGCGATCTTCTACGAATACGTATCGACGGTAAGGCAGAAGATAAACAAAGGCAGAAAGATCGCAGAAGAATTCATATGGGAATGCTCGGCAATTGCCGTGAAGTTTGCCGATAATAGGGAAGAACTTGAAAGGGAAATCGGTAACCTGATAAGCAAGTTTAGGGATAAGTATAGAACAGCACTAAGACAGGGGATCTTGGACAGCGCCCCGGATTTGGACGTCCTTCTTCTTGCGAAGGAGCTTGAAGCGGGAGTCGTTAGCAGTGATGCGGGAATAAGGAAGTGGAGCGAAAGGCTTGGTCTTAGGTTCGTTGAAGCTTCGAAGTTTCCGAGAATGCTTAAGGAGTATTTAGCCCTTATCGAGGAAGGAAAAACTGAAAACGAAGAGGAAGAGGAGGAGATATTAGCTTAGCAGTTCCCTCTCAACTTCATCTATGTATTTGGATATGTCGATTCCCAACTCCTTGGCAACTATCAAGGCAACGACCTCAACGCTCAAGAGGTTGCCAAGCTCCTCCTGCCTCTTATTTATCATCGCTATAACTTCTCCCACGCTCTTTCCGGATTTTTCGGCTATTTCCTGAACTATCCTATCAAAGACGGATTGATTTGAAAAGATCTTAGCCGAGTCGGGCTTAAAATCGATGGGAATTTCAACATCGTTCAGGTTGAAAGTTGGATGGAGTTCCTCGTTCCCTATCAGCAAACCCCTCTCCAATGCAAGCTCGACAACCTTCTTCGCTTCTTCATGCGAAAACCAGCCCAAGTCGAGGGATAAAGTCCAGATAAGTTCGGATTTCTTCATCGAAGACTTCCCCTTGCTTCTGAATGCTGAAGCTATAGTTTCCTTGAGCATGCTTGAAGTGAGCTGTTTATGTTTCTAAAACTTTTGAATTCCAAAGCGAGCCCAGATGTTGCAAGTTCCCTCAAAGCTGACCATACACGGGCCGATTGGAGTTTTTGGGGTGCATGCCTTCATGAAAAGCGGGCAGTCGGTCGGATCGATTAAACCCCTCAGCAGTTCTCCGCATCTGCACGCCTTTTTCCTTACATCCTCCTTCGGAACGAAATCTTCAAAGACGTCTTCGAAAAACTTCGTAGCATCGAAATCTTCGAACTTCTTATTTATAGC
>JALWBF010000084.1 GCA_027016055.1 Archaeoglobaceae archaeon
TCCCGCCGTGCATTCCGGTTCCGATGTAATGGCTTCTGTGCTTCCCGTTTTTGAGGTTCAAACCCAAGAGAACTACTCTGCCTCCGGCCATGTATTCTCCCAAGAAATCCTGAGCGGTTCCTCCTATTACAAGCAGGGGTATTCGCTCTTTATACTCCTTCATGTGGATTGCGGTTCTGTATCCGACGCTGTCCCTTATGAATATCTTTCCGCCCCTCATAGCCATCGCAACAACATCTCCGGCTCTTCCGTGCACTATTATTTCTCCGCTATCCATGGTGTTGCCAACTCCATCCTGCGCGTTTCCGTAAACGATGATTCGATGCCCGCTTAAGAATGCTCCCAAGTCGTTGCCGGGAGTTCCGTGAATCACGATCTCAACGTTAACACCGGGGTTGAAGAACAATCTTGTGCCTATGTATCTCTGCCCGCAAACGTTCTTCAGTATCAGCTTCCTTGCCCCTCTAAGCACGCATTCCCTCATAAGATCATTCAGCTCCTTATGCTTGAGATCTTTGGCATCTATCTCGGCAACTTCCCCTTCAATTTTCGCGTATTTTAAAATCTCATCGATCTTGCGAACTCCTTCAAGGTAAGAATCGACGAACCTCATTCTCCCGCCCCCTTAATGCCCAAAACCCTAAGCTCCCACTCCTCCAGTCCGATTCCTCTCAAATGCTCCCTGTTTCCTCTAAGGCTTTCTATTGCATTTATACCCATACCTCCGAGCATGTCCTTGATCTCCAAGCTCCAAGCTCTGAGGAGATTCACCAACCTCTTCGCACCTTCCTTTGGATTCAACCTCTTAGCCAAGTTAGGATCCTGAGTGCATATACCCCATGCGCATTTGCCAGTGTAGCACTTCTGACACATCGTGCAACCCAATGCAATCAGCGCTGCTGTTCCTATGTAAACAGCATCCGCACCCAAGGCGATAGCCTTAACGACGTCAGCAGAGCACCTGATTCCACCGCTCGCGATTATGGAGCACTTATGCCTTATTCCTTCTTCCCTCAGCCTCTGATCGACAGCAGCTATCGCCATCTCAATCGGAATTCCGACGTGATCCCTCATAACCTTTGGCGAAGCACCAGTTCCGCCTCTGAAGCCATCTATTACGATAACATCCGCTCCAGCCCTAACGATTCCGCTCGCTATAGCTGCCACGTTGTGAACTGCTGCAATCTTAACGAAAACGGGCTTCTCGTAATTCGTAGCCTCCTTCAAAGCGTATATGAGCATGGCAAGGTCTTCTATTGAATAGATATCATGATGGGGTGCCGGTGAAAGGGCATCGGTTCCTTCCGGAATCATCCTCGTAGCCGATATTTCAGCTGTAACCTTCTCTCCCGGCAGATGCCCACCGATTCCGGGCTTCGCCCCTTGTCCTATCTTTATCTCTATCGCAGCCGCGCAGTTTAGATACTCCGGATCAACTCCGAACCTACCGCTCGCACACTGAACTATCGCGACGGGCCCATATTCTTCCCTCATATCCTTTGGCAGTCCTCCTTCCCCAGTGCAGAACAAAGTTCCAAATTCCTTTGCAGCCATGGCAAGGGCTAAAAATGCATTCTTGCTCAGGGCTCCGTAGCTCATTCCAGCGAATAGTATTGGAGTTTCCACGACCAAGTTCGGATGCAACTCGGTTTTGATCTCGATGTCATCATCCTTAATTTCTATCTCCAACTGATCCGGCTTCCTGCCCAGAAAAGTTCTCAGCTCCATCGGCTCTCTCAAAGGATCTATCGAAGGATTTGTAACCTGAGAAGCGTTCAGAAGTATGTGATCGAAGTAAACCTTATACGGACGATCGCTACCTGTTCCAACCAATAAAATACCGCCCTGCTCAGCCTGCTTTTTGATATCCGAAATTACCTCCTTCGTCCAATAAGAATTCGGGCGGTAGCTTCCGTAGTAAGGTCTAACTATTAGCGCTTTGTTCGGGCAATATACGACACACCTCTGACAGCCGACGCATTTGGTGTAATCGATCAAGATATCAGTCTTGTCATCGTTCCAGCTGTAAACCCCCCAAGGACACTGCTTAACACAAACTCCGCACTTGTTGCATCTATCCTCAAGCCTTTCGACGATAAAATCCGGTAGCAGATGGGACTTCATTCTACCACCTTCTTCAGAGCTTTTTCCTTAAGCCTACCGATCACTGGCTCACCGCCGTGAGGAGTCCAAACCCTATCCAAATTCGGACAAACAGCTCTTATAGCTGATTCCTCGGATGATAAGAAGAGGAGATCACCTTTCTCTCCGGCAGTTATTGGTCTTAGCCTTATTCTGTCAGTCAGCCCGAACATCTCACCGTGATGAGCTACTATCACAGTCCAAGGACCGTTTATAAGCAGTGGGGCGTAGACCATCCTTAGGGTTGTGTAAAGCTTCTTCCTCTTTTCATCCATGTGATCTATTATGTCCCACATCGGCGGAGCCAAGATCTTTGCGACTATCTCAATCGGCAGTCTCTGCCTTCTCATAAGGAGATCGAAGGCGTAAGCCATGACTTCGGTATCTGTCTGAAGCGTGCAGTAGTAGCCGAACATCTCCAAGTAACGCTTGTTAGTGCCGTAAGATGAGATCTCACCGTTGTGAACGACCGTCCAATCCAGAATGCAGAATGGATGTGCTCCACCCCACCAGCCGGGTGTGTTAGTTGGAAATCTGCTGTGGGCTGTCCAAATGTATCCCTTATACTTTTCGATCATGAAAAACTCCGCTATATCTTCAGGGAATCCCACTCCCTTGAAAACGCCCATATTTTTACCGGATGAAATAACATAAGCATCTTTAATTTTAGTATTAATATACATAACTTTTTTAATTACGTAATCGTCATCCGAAAGCCTCTTATCGTCTCCCTTCTTCTGGGGATATACGAAATATCTCCAAAACAGGGGAGGATTAACAACATTGGCATCTTCATTCGTCGGAATTTCTTCATCGTGAACTATGTCAAAGTTCGCATCCAAGAACTTATCAACTTCCCTCTTAGCATCTTCATTCCAGTCTTGGATCATAACGTGGAGGCAGTAGTAATCCTTGTATTCGGGATAAAGCCCGTAAACTGCAAAGCCTCCGCCAAGCCCGTTTCCTCTAACGCGCATATTTTTCATAGCTTCGACAACCATTTTTCCGTTGAACCTTCTGCCACTCCTGTCCATCACTCCGAAAAGACCGCAAGCTTGGAAGTCCTTATCGTCTCTCGGCTTTATCATCGACATTCACCCTTTTTTCCGACTCATCACATGAATAAAAAGGTTG
>JALWBF010000085.1 GCA_027016055.1 Archaeoglobaceae archaeon
TCGCTTAGAATTACATCCAGAGGTTCGAGCTTCGAAACATCGAATCTGAAAGCGTCGTCTATGAATATTCTGACGTTCTTCCGCTCGCTTTCGATCCTTCTGAGTTCCTTCTCAAATTCCCTACTGAACTCTATTCCGTAAACTCTACCCTTTTCTCCGACCTTCTCGCTCGCGTAAAGCAGGAAGCCGCCAGCACTGCTTCCGAGATCGAGGACGACATCACCCTCTTTTATAAAATTCCATCTCTCATCCAACTCCTTCAGCTTCCAGTATCCCCTCGGCTTTTCTTCCGCGATAACCTCTATTTCGGCTGAAAGGTCTACGGATGTTGAAGGTTTCGTAACGATTTTCCCGTTAACCTTAACGAGTCCCCTTTTTATATACTCCTTAGCCTTCGATCTGCTCGAAAAGTATCCTTTTAAAACGAGAAGTTTGTCGAGCCTCATTGCCAATTAACTTCGACGCTCTCAATTCTGAAATCCGGCTTGGCGTAGGATTCTTCAATCGGAGTAACCTGCCCGTGCTTAAACATGAGTAAGCCAGTATATGCTATCATCGCTCCGTTGTCGCCCATGAGGTATTTCGGAGGAGCGTAAAACTTTGCCCCCCTATCTTCGCACATAATTTTGAGCATCTCCTGAAGCCTTGAGTTGGCTCCGACGCCTCCGACCAATAAGACCTCATCAAGATCCAGATAGGCTAAAGCCCTTTCCGTAACTTCAGTAAGCATTGCGAAAGCCGTCTCTTGGAAGCTGAAAGAAACATCTTCCTTGCTCACTCCGGAATCGTATAACCTCTGTGCTGCGGTAACCAATCCGCTGAACGAGAAATCCATTCCCTTAACGACGTAAGGCAACTCGTAATAGTTTTTGCCATCCTTAGCCAGTTGCTCTATCTTCGGCCCGCCGGGATGCTTTAATCCCATGTGTCTCGCAAGCTTATCCAAGGCGTTTCCTATGCCTATATCGAGAGTTTCTCCGAAAACCCTGTATCTGTTCCCCCTCCTCGCAATTACTTGGCTGTTTCCACCGCTTACGTAGAGCGTTACCGGATTCTTTGCCCCCGTTTTCCATCTTCCAACCTCTACATGAGCTAAGCAGTGGTTTACTCCGACTAGAGGCTTGTTAAGCTTTAAGGCGAGAACCCTTGCAACCGTAGCGACTACTCTTAGGCAAGGTCCCATCCCCGGCCCCTGAGAGAAAGCGATTACGTCTATCTCATCCGGATCGACCCTATCAAAAACCCTTCTTATCAGTTTGCCTATACTTTCGGAATGATGCTGGGAAGCTTCCCTCGGATGTATTCCGCCTTCCTTAGGAATGTAGGGATCGCTTTCCATCACTATTATGTCTTTCTCGTCAACCACAGCTACGCTTAAGCTCCAAGCTGTTCCTTCAATACCGAGAGCCTTCATCTTTAAATCTGGCTAACTCTGCTTCTTAAACTCAGTGTAACCGCACTTACCGCAAGTCCTTCTGTCGGGATGTTCGGCTAAGAAAACTCCCTCACCGCACCTCGGACAGAACTTCCTCTTCCTCACAACCTTATCTCCCTTTATTTCGTAATACCTAGAAACGCATTCGGAACCCTTCGCCATCTTCACACCCCCTTATTCTTCTCCACCCTCTCCCTCCTCCTTGCTTCCGAAGTTCCTCTTTATTATATGTTCCTCCTCGATATCCATAAGATCTTCGTGGCTGTCATATATCTTGGCATAGCACTTAGCTTCCTGCTTTCCGAATTCCGGCTTTATGTAGTCGATGACGATTCTATCCAACTCTGCATTGAATAGTCCTGCTATCTTCTCCCTCACCGCCTGCCTTGTAGGCGTGGCTCCTTCTCCCCAGTAGACTATCCTGAGGTGTAGCTCTCTTCTCTTTAGCAATGGGTTGTATCTGTCTTTTTCAACCAATATCTCCATCTGACCACCTCCTAAGCTTATCAAGGGTTCCACCACCTAAAGTTTCCATTCTTTTAATTAAATCAAACATCTCAGCCTTCTTTTCCCTGCTTACAGCTATCGCAACGACTCCCCTCTTCGGTTGACCGTAAACGATTAAAGAGCCTTTTGGAAGCATGATGACAAGTGGCATGACGGCTAAATCCTCTTCACCGCATACGAATATCCTAACCCTACTTCCGGATTTCACGAGTTCTATAGCCTGAAAAATTTTCTCGACCAAATCTTCTGTTATGTGCCCAGCCGGATTATCTGCTTTAATCGACGCATAGCCAGAAGTCGCTTTCTCGATCTCCGATTTAATGGAATCGTCCAAGGATTTCCTGATGCTTTTACCGTCAACAACGATTATGTCCGGCTTGAATTGAGATTTGATTGTATAATAGCTAACTATATCTCCAACGCAAGCCAAAATGGCAAAATCGAACTCGGATATTATTCTCTTTATCGGTTCCACTCCCTTACCCTCGTAAAGCTTTCCTTGCGGTTCCGATAGGATCTTTCTCAACTCTTCAGTCAGCTTCAGCATATCAACCCACTTTCAGTGCGTATTTCCCCGGAATTTTTATACCCAGCTTTTTTGCGATTTCGCTCTTCTCAGGATCGATTATTACGACGTATCCATACCATTCCTTCGTCAGATCTGTGCTTCCGCAGTTCTTGCAGACATCCGTATCGATGTTTATGTATCTACACTTTCTGCAAGCCAACTCTGTCATATCCTTCACCTATGCTCCTCAAGCTTCTTTATCTCTTCTTCGATCCACTTCAAGTTACCGAGCCAAGGCTGTCTCATGGTTAAACCTATCTTGCTCTTAGCCGGCTCCCTTTCCTTCAAGCTTAGGGCAACTATTCTCGCCCTCACGAGATCTCCTTCTTCAATCGTTCTTTTCGTTTCTTTACCTATCAAACGTTTATTCTTTTCGTCGTAAACTATGTAATCGTCCATTATCTGGCTTCTGTGAAGTAAAGCATCGAAAGGCCCTATAGAAACGAAAGCTCCGAATTCGACTACTTCAACTACTTCGCCCTCGATGATCTCCTGCATCAAGGGTTTGAATCCTATTGCCGTAAACTCCACATCGAAATAAACCGCTCCATCACCTTCTATGATCTTGCCCTCCCCGATGCTGTCTATACTTTCGATTCCTATGATCATTCCATACTCCCTATCAAGTCTGCCCTCAAACTGCTCCCAGAGGAGATCCCTAATTACTTCCCCAATGTCCTCCCCCAGCCTTGTCGGCGGAACTCTAACCGTATCTCTAATCTTTAATCGAACATACATGAGCATCACCGAAAGT
>JALWBF010000086.1 GCA_027016055.1 Archaeoglobaceae archaeon
GAGTAAAAATGTATATGCGAATAACCGGCTAAGGTGTTGTAAACGATTGCTCCGTCGAATCCGTCTTTGATTCCCTTGCCATCGGTTCTGAAAGCGAATTTAACGTCATCATCGGGAATGGCGTAGCTGTAGTGAAACTCGTGCCCTCTAAAGCTTCCGGAGAAAAACGGATTATCCCTTATAACTTCTCCCCTGACGTATCCCAGAGCCTGAAGCCTTTTCGTAAAAACGATGTCTATGTCGAGAACGCCCGACATCTTTATCCTTTTACCTTCAATATCTATGCATCTCGAAAGGAACATCATTCCACCGCACTCCGCATATATGGGCTTGCAGTTTTCAGCCTCCCTTCGCATGAACCTTCCGAATCGCTTAAGCTCTGGATACAGCTCTGGATATCCTCCGCCTATGTAATACGCGTCACATTCGACCCATTCCCCTTTTAAGGGAGAGAAGAAAATCAAGTCGGCGAAACTCTTTAAAATTTCCAAGTTATCTCGGTAATAGAATGCAAAGGCGTTATCGAAGGGGACTCCCAGCTTAATCCTTCTAATTCTTCTACTTTCTTCTTTCCTTTCGTTCCCTTTCGTATACCTCACCTTTATTTCAGCTACCTCTAAGATACCGTCTATGTCCAAGTATCTCTCGCCGAACTCGGCAAAGGTTTTCCAGTTTTTCTTAGCCTCACTGCCCAAAATCAATCCTAGGTGTCTGCTTTCAATTTTAAGTTCCTCGCTTTTCGGAATGTAACCGAACACGCGGTATTTGTTCTCAAATACCCTCCTAAGCTTATCATACATACTCTCGGAACAGCCGTTGAAGATAACTCCGACTAAATCTACGTTCCTATCGAAGTTCCTGAAACCCTCGAAAATTGCCAGAGCCGAAAGGGATATGCCCTTAACGTCCATCACGAGGATTACGGGAATGCCTAAGAGCTTTGCGATGTGGGCTGTAGAGGAGTAATCCGTGAATCTGTATCCGTCGAAGAGACCCATGGCTCCTTCAACGATTCCGAAGTCCTTGTTTTCCATCCACTTGGTAAACGATTTCAGGACTCCGTCTTCTCCCATCATAAATACATCCAAATTGACCGCATGATCGCAGAAGTGGGTGGGATCTATGAAATCGGGTCCGACTTTGAAGGGTTGAACCCTGAATCCCCTCTTTTTTAAGGCTGAAGCTATGCACAGAGCTACCGTCGTCTTCCCAACCCCGCTTTTGGTTCCTCCAATTACAATCGCCTTCATCGCTGTTTAAATTAATCCAATCGACTAAAGTCTTCCTCTGTAGAACTTCGTAGCTGGGCATCCCAAGCACTTCTCATTTTTAAACCTCTCGCAGATGTCGCACCTCACACCGCACGGAGCTCTCGAAAGCTTCTTACTTGCGACCACCTTTATGTCCAAAAAGCCGTCGTAGTATACCTCCATTATAGGATAGAATTCGAACCTTCTGACTCCCTTCTGCGCCCTTAAGGAGCAACTCTCCAAACTTATGCTCTCAAGCGTGTGGTAGTCTTCAGCCCAAACGAGAGCGAATAGGTTGAAGGAGCCGGTCGTGACGAAAAACTTTATAACTCTCGGACAATCCTCGAACCTCTTTAAAAGCTCTCTTAGGGCTTTCCCGCTTTCGACCTCCATCGCTATTAAGGCGAGCTTTACGTCAAGCTTATCAACGTTTATAAGGGCTTTCACGCTCATGATTCCCTTATCTATAAGGCTTTCAACCCTCTTCTTAGCACCCATGCTCGTTAAACCGACCTTTTTGGCTATCTCAACGAACGTCTTTCTTCCATCCTTCTGCAGTTCCTCCAAAATAACCCTGTCCTTTTCATCGATCATAGTCGGTTTAACTACTAAACCCTAATATGCTTTTCTGTTTTTAATTTTGGGCTTTTAATTAAAGCAATTAAATCCCAAGCGCCGATGGTTAAAAATATTCGAAGTTTAAATTTTAAATCGAAAGACGTTTAAATCTTTAATATCTTTATCAAACATGGTTAAAAAGTTGAGAAAGTTTCAGTTCCGTTGGATTCCTTATGCGTAAAAAGTTCGTCGAGGAAGGGGGATTGACATGGGGGGTTTGGGAGATCTTGGGAAGTGTTGGAAGAAGATAGAGAACACTGCAAACGGAGAGAACGTCGATCTGATAGTTATGACGAAGGAAAGCGGAGCTTAAGCCAGTTTTAATAGGGAGGTGATCTAAATGAACCCCGTAACTGAAGCGCTAATATTCGTAACGGGTTTGATTGCCGGAACCTTGGGAGGACTTTTGGGAATAGGCGGATGCGTAATAATGCTACCAGCCTTGATATTCATATTTCACTATCCACTGCCGATCGCAATAGGAACGACCATAACAGCTGTAATTTTAACCGCAACATCCGGTGCAATAGGACACATAAGAATGAAAAACGTAGATTACTCCACAGCCAAGGTCGTTGCGATAAGCGGTGCAGTAGGTTCAGCGGTTGGATCGATCATATTCTTTTACGTATCGAACGAAACTTGGTTGCTTAACTTCATATTGGGCTTTGCTTTCCTTTACGTCAGCATCAGAATGATATACGAGGGAATTTTCAAGAGAAGGATGGAGATGAAAGCCGGTGACATAGTTCCGGGCTCGAATACTGCAAAAGCTACGATAGGATTCTTCATCGGAATAATAACCGGCATAGTTGGATTGGGCGGCGGATACGCATTGGTTCCGTCATTCATATACCTTCTAAGCTCACCGGTCAAAATCGCTGTGGGAACATCACTTGCATCTTTCATAAGCATGGCAGTCGTCAGCGGAGCTTTCAAGCTTTATCAGGGAGTCGTTGATATAATAGCGGCGATATTCTTGGGAATCGGAACCATAATCGGCGCACAGATTGGTGCAAGGCTGACAAAAGTTGTTCCGGCTTGGGCTATAAAAGCCATATTCGGATTCGTTTTCCTGTTCGTATCTCTGAAGTTCATATACCAAGGATATCGAATACTATTTTAATTTTTTAAGACAATAAATAGAGTTGGGTGATGTAAATGATTACACTTATAAACCCCCATTCGGTCGCTGAAGTTATATCAAAGATCGATTTTAAAACGCCCCCCATAGGTTTAGCATATCTTGCATCTGTTTTGAGGGAGAACGGTTTTAAGGTTAGGATTATAGATAATGTCGTCGAAAAATTGAGTTTGGATGAAATCGTTAAGAATGTAAAGAATAGCACCGTGATCGGAATTACAACCACGACACCTACGTTCAATAC
>JALWBF010000087.1 GCA_027016055.1 Archaeoglobaceae archaeon
GTTGCAAGGATGACGAGGTCGAAGGAAATGACGACCAAGGCGTAGTTTAGATTCCTTAAACCCTTTTGCCTTTCCTCCACAACAATTCCGTGCAAAAGTGCAGTTACGGTTAACCAAGGCAAAAGTGAAGCATTCTCAACCGGATCCCATCCCCAGAATCCCCCCCAACCTAAAACCTTGTAAGACCACCACATTCCCAAGAAGATACCCAAAGTCAGAAATATCCAAGTCAATAGAAGCCATCTCCTCGCATTCCTTATCCAACTTTCCCTTCTGTAAACTCCGGAAAGGGCAATTGAGAACGGAATAGTCATGCTGGAATATGCTAAGAATACCACGGGCGGATGCAGAACCATCTCGATAGTCCTCAGCAAAGGATTGAGTCCGTATCCGTTCGATGGGGTAAAGTTCAATCGGACGAACGGATTTGAAATCGTCGCTAAAACGCAGACCAAGAACAGGAAAACAGAAGACGATATCGCAAGAGCGAGATGATCTTTGTTAGTGTAATAAAATACCAGATTCATAACCGCTAAGAACGAAACCCAAAGCAAGAGCGATCCTTCCTTGCCGGCCCAAACAGCACTGATCAGATATATCGGTGGCAGTGTTACATCGGAATACTCGTAAACGTAGAGAACGTTAAAATCGTGAATAAGGAAGTAATATATGAGCAGAAACAATGCAAGCAGAATCGTGGCTGTATAGCCGATCAAAGCGTATAGACCGAGTTTTGATCTCTTTAGAAAACCGTAGATGCTCAAAGCCGAAAGTAGAGCGGATAATATCAGCAGAACATTGCCGATCTCCATGGTTTCACCGTGAACAGTTATGTATATTTAGTTAACCATTCGAAATTCGAAAAATATAAAAAATAAAGTTTAATTACTTGCAGATCCTCTCCTTCCTCTTTCCGGTGATCATCGATGTTACGACTCCGAACACGAAACAGGCGTAGGCGTGTATTAGCATTATCATCAGGTAGATGAACATCACCAGTCTGTGCACAGTCCTCAGTAATTCTACGCCGTTGTTAAGTCCGAAGATCGGTGCATACTTGTTGGCTATCGCTATTATCGGGTGGAAATACTGTGGCCAGTATAGGGGCAGTCCGGTTAGACCCATTATAAGCGTTAAGGCTATGTATGCCCACGGAACGGTAACTTCCGTTGGAATTATCTTCTCCCTGTAATCACCGATCCTCGGATCGTAGCATCTCGGATCCTCGATATGCGGTCCTATTCCAAGCCAAGCCTTAGTTTCGGCTATGAGGAACTTTATGGAATATGGAAATCTGTGGAAACCGAACCACTTCCATTCGTGTGTTATGAGCTGGAGGAACATTAGAACCCAAAAGAACGCAAAGACGAGTGCCGTGTATACGTGAATCTTTAGAGCGAGTTCGTAGTCACTCGGGAAGTTTATCCCCCATATTCCCCCCAACCTGAGCCCGGTAATTCCGACTATCCATCCGGTTATAACTATACCCCAATGGGTGATCCTGTAAAGGAGATGCTGTCTGTGAACTTCAATATATTCTCCATCACCATGCCCGCTCATAACTACTCACCCCCCATCGTAATTCTTCTCTTAAGGTAATGCAGACATATACCGGCAAGGGTTGCTGCTATTATCAATGTTCCAAGCATGCCCGAGTCTATCCATATGTTCAGAATCGGAACCTTGAATACAAGCTTCGAAGGCGGTTCCGCGAATTCTGTTCCTTTTGGTCCCACTATTCTACCGTTAAATCCTTCAAGGAAAACCTTGCTGGCGTTTGAAGAATGACAATCGCTGCACTTCCTTGCCTTAGGCGATATCGTGTGAGGCATAACTATTCCCACGACCTTGGACACCTTTCCGTTGTAAACTACGCTCATAATAGTTGCTGGATAAAGTTTGCCATCCGGAGCTCTTAACACATGGAATTCGCTTATGGATACCTTATCAATCTTACCGCTTGGCAGATGGCAGTTGTAGCATGTCTGATACCAAACCGCATGACATGCGTAGCAGGAAACCAATCCCCTGTGCAACTTATGTGCAAGAATGTTCGGATCATACTGCTTCGGCTTTATACCGTTTATTACAACGCTGCTGTTACCGTGGCAATCCAAACATCTGATCTTTACGGCATAGTAAGCCATGGTGTAGTTATGACCGTCACCGTGGATTTCCGCGCTATTATGGCAATCCATACAAGTCATGTTGTGCATGTAATGCACATCCGGACTCGGTCCCTCTTTGATCTTCTCAACGAGATAGCCGATGTAGTTAACACCTATCTTGTGTTTATGACATTCGACACATGTAGTCATATTCGGCAGGGCTTTGTGAACCGGATGGCACGTAGAACAGTTTTCGATATGACATTTCAGACATACCGGCGGAATAGACATGTTGAAGTCCTTTCCCGCACCTCGGTTCCATCCAATTATGATTCCTTGGTTGGTATAATGGAGAGATTTCGTAAAGTTTTGGGCAATCTTAGAGTGACATAGGGCACATCTTTGTATATCGCTGGCATTTGCTGGAATCAAAACTATTATCAGTATAATCAGCGGAAACAAAATTTTTAGCTTGTCCATGGACTTCGCTATGTAAATCCAATATATAGCTTTTTTGAAATTTTAAAATTAGCCGAACAAGGTGTATTTGCTCGCACACTTGAAGAGCACTTGAGTTGCATGCAGTGTTCCGTTGTAATAGTCACCGACGACAACCACCTGAACACCCTCTCTGTAGTTTGCGGGCAGATGCTTGCAGAAAACGTTTACGGTCGCCTTACCGTCCGTAAGCTTAAAATATACCCCTTTATCCGTAATAATGGTAGAATTCGGAACGATTTTTCCGACAACCTGAACGCCGTAAGCCTCTTGCTTTTTAACGAGTTGCGAAACCGAAATGTATGGTGAGATGCTCATGCTGAAGGCTACGACTATTAAAACGATTGCCACACCCAAGGCTAAGCCCAACAGGATCTTTTGATTCATGACGTAACCTTCCGCATCGCAATATTTTAAGTTTGTTTTGAGATCATCCCCATTGACCTCATCATTATAACAATAAGGATTATATAAGATGCGATATTAGTTTATTTGGGGGTGATGAAAATGATGAAGAAGATCACGGTAACAATGATCGCTCTGATCATGCTAATGGTTCCTGCAGTAGCAGCGGAAGTCACCGTTACTGCAGAAAAGGGAACGGTAGGAAAACCAGCGACTTTTACGGTTACGATAAATGTCAAAAGATATACCGAAACCACACCCGTTGATGCAGTCCTAGTCATAGACTGCTCGAGCTCCATGCTTAGGTGGGGTAACATAATTACGGATGTAAGCTACGTGACCCTTACCAGAAGCTACACGAAGGTAGGGGAATTCAAGCTCAAAAGGGTTTCCGACGTAGAGGTAATGCTACAGAAACCCCTCGATATATACATACCTGATGACGAGTTCGAAGCTTACATAGTTAATAAGGATACGGGTCAAAGATTTCCGGTTAAGGAAGGATTATCCGTTGTAAGATGGAACGCAGTTCCCCCCGGAACGTATGAAGTCTACGCGAGACTAAAGAGGTGTTGCTGGTGCTACAGCTTAGAGCAGAGGATATTCTGCGTTGAAATCCCACCCGAAAGACTTACGCTTGTAAAATCCGCAGCTAAGAGCTTTGTAGATTTGCTCAAGGACAACGACAGGGTTGCGGTGGTGGAGTTCACATCCAGAGGTTTCGATTATGTAGATTTCACCAAGATAGTCGAACATCTAACTGCCGATAAGAACGACGTTAAATTGGCCATAGATCGCTTAAACGTTATGGACGGAACGCCGATGGGCTACGGACTCCAGTTGGCTATAGATGAGCTGAATTCAAACGGTAGAGCGGGTGCAAACAAGGTTATAATTCTGCTATCCGACGGATGGTGGAACATGGGACCTGATCCGATGGATGTGGTGAACGATGCAATTGCGCACGGATACAAGGTTTACACGATCGGATACGGAGGGGCTGATGAATATACGCTAAAAGCTATCGCCGAAGAGACCGGAGGGAAGTATTACTTCGCAGCTAACGAGAGTGATCTAAAGGAGATATACGCCGAAATAGCCAAGGAGATAAATTGCGTTGGTAAGAATGCTGTTTTGAAGCTTAAGCTGACGAATGTTACCTTCATAGAATCTGATCCAAAATGCGTAAGGGATGGAAATATCCTTACATGGAATCTAGGCGACCTAAAGCCCGGAACCCTGAACTTCACTGTAACAGTTGAAGCTACGAAGGAGGGAACGTTTAAGGTCGCTGACGGCTGGCTTAACTATACGGCACCGAACGGAACTGAAGTTTCGAAGAGGTTCGAAGCATACATGACGTTCGTGAACAACCCGCCCGTGATAGAGGTGTTCGGTAAAACCGATATATACGAACTGGAGTGGCTCAATCTCACAATCAGAGTTACGGATCCCGACGGACACGCTGTTAGCCTGAGTTACGTTGCGCCGATTTCCGGAATATTCGTGCAAAAGAACTCCACAACTTGGGAGCTCAAATGGATGCCGAGCATCAATTTCGTCGAAAGCGGAACCAGAACGTTCAACATTACGTTTATAGCAAGGGATGAATACAACAAGATGGCAAGGAAGAACGTAACAGTCACGGTTCACGACAGGCAGAAGTGGTTGATGATATGGACTGACAAGGAAAACGTAACGGTTTACGAAGGAAACACGACAGGAATAGGGGTTCACGTAAACAGCAGTTCAGATTACACGCTTACGTTCTATGTAGAAAATGCCAGCAATGACACATACATAGCGAGTCTGCAGAACTTGGGTAACGTATGGATGTTCCACTTCACTCCGCAGTATGATTTCACCAACAACGTAACGAACGTTACGGTTGTGTTCAAAGCAGAAAATAAGGACGGATTGACCGCAAGCGCATCCGTTAACATAACCGTCAAAAACGTTAACGTTACCGCATGGGCTAAGGTTATACCGGAAGGAAAGCTTGAGATTCTCACCAAAGGCAAGATATACGTCGGTAAGCCGATATACCTCAAGATAACGTTTATCAACGCTACGGCTGGCAACGTAACCGTAAACGGCGTCGAAATTTGGAAAGATACTCTTACGCCACCGGTCGATGAAAGAATCGTGACGTTCGTTCCGAACACTGCGGGAGAATACAGAATTACAGTGTGGGCTATAAATGGTGACGTTGCAACGCCTACGGAGTTCGTTCCGATAAACGTATCCATAAAGCCGATCTCATAAATTTTAAAAATTTTTTACTATTTTATTTTTTAGGGTTCGGTATACTGCGTAACCGCTTGGTTTCCTGCATGGCATGCCGACTTACATGATCCAAAGTGATAAGCCGCCTCATGGCATGCCATGCATATATCACCGTGAACGAACCTCGGATAGTCGGCTGCTGTTGCATTTATCAGGTCTTCATGATACGGAGCATAGGTTGGTAACGATTGCGTAGCGTTAAGGAATGCGTAATACGGATCGAGCCACCAGTATGTCGTATTTCTGTGGTGACATGTGTAGCAGGAAACCTTTTCGGCACAATGAACCAGACCCTTTGCAGATGCAGTAAACGGATTTCTCCTCTGTATCACAACACCCGTAGGCGTTGTTAGATTTATCGTAACAGAATAATGACACTTATCGCAGTATGTGTTGTTTACCCACGATGTGTTTAGAGTTGATCCATACAAAGCCAATGAATGATACCTGTTGAAGCCCCATCCGTTCTGATACCCCGGAGCTGTGAGGTTGTAGTCCCATCTCCAATCGTAATATATAGGAGCATGCTTTCCGTTTGTAACGTTTATAAGTCCGAGATATATGTTTTCGTGGCATTTCGAGCAGTTTATATCCTTCAACGGCAGAAATACGTGCTTACCGCTGAATATCGAGTTTTTGACGTAGGATACATTGTATACCTTATATGTTGAGCTTATCTGAGTCAAAGTTGTGAACGCCCAGCTGAGTATATCAACGTAAATGTAATCCGGATAAGAAAAGCTTATGTTGATGGAATAATTCGTGTGACAGGATAAGCATGCGAGATTTTCGTCCCCCATTTTCTCACAATAGGCAACAAACTGCTTATGTGCAGTTGCATTAGGAATCGAGCTTATCACCGTTACGTTTCTGTAGTTCACGGTAGTAGTTACGTTAAAAGCTCTTGCCGGAGGTGCGTGAACCAAGACTCCGCTGACGTTAACAACCCAAGCCCCTTTTCCTCCATGACAATCCAAACAGCTCGGAACATATGCAGCATGAGCCTGCTTCCCCGGGAAAGCTCCGATTGAATTAGCTTTAGCAAATTTTATCCCCGTTCCGTTGTATCTATGGCAATCCTCACAGCTTAAATCCCAGTGGGGACCATGCAAAGCCCTCGTTATCGCCATCTCTTCGGCAACATGCTTGTGACATGCGGAACAGTTAACATCGTTACCGTTCCCGGAGATATCTTCAACGTAATGACTACCCTTAATTAAGCTGACTACCTTTATGTTCGATATTAAAAGTCCAGCTGCGATTATAATCAAAATGAGCGCAACACTCCAAGACCTCATGGTAACTTAACCTCCGTAACGTTCTTAAAGTTTGTAATGTTTAAGCCCGTTATCTCAACTTCCGATTCGTTAATTCCGGTTGTGGCATTGTAACCCAAGACGACATCCTTAGCATAAACATTCAGACCAGTGCTAACGTTAAAGTTCATTTTTACCTCTATATCAGCGTGGCAAGAAAGGCAGGCTTCATTCGAATCCAAAAGTAGCGAGCTGTTTTTAGCCTTTGCAATCGCATAAGCTACAAATGCGTTGTGGGCTTCGCAAATACCGTTGTATGTGGAATTCGAGTAGTTGTAGGGGGAACCGATTCCAAGCAAAGTAACATTGAAACCTCCAGCGTAAGGACCGGGAACTTTTGAAGCCTTGGATGCGTTGATCTGATGGCACAGCATACACGCTACGCAAGATGCGGCATGAGCTTCCTTTCCGGGTACTACGTTAGTATAGCTCCCGCTCACGCTTGCATAGGTTATGCTCTTGTTTGCTCTATGACAGTCTTCGCATTTAAGATTCTTATGAACGCTCAACTGAAGTTCCTCATAAACATCTGCGTGGCACTTAACGCATGGAACGGTTCTATTGTAGCTTAGATTATACCAGTAGTGCTCCCCAGCAAAGAGTGAGACCGTGCTGGGTAATACGAGAACTCCCAAAGCGAATACGATGATCGTGATGAGAACCGCTTTACCGTAATCCATCGATTAAAGTATTTAAGTAAGAATACTTAAAAGTTTCTTAAAAAATTAGATTAGCATGTTCAAACCTTCGATGAAGGCTTCAACAGATGCCATTATTATGTCCGTCCTTGCACCCCTTGCCGTTACTATCTTATCCCCCCTCTTAAGCTGAATTATGACATCCACAAGCGCATCCGTTCCGCCCGTTATTGCATCGACATGATAGCTTACGAGTTCTATATCCGCAAATTCGGATACAACCTCCTTAATCGCATTTATAGCCGCATCTACTGGGCCGAGTCCAACGCCCGCACCTACGAACTCCTTCCCATCGATTTCAAGGATTATGCTTGCGGTCGGAATTATATCCTTGCCACAAACAACGTTAAGACCCTTCAGCTTAACCTTCTTCTCCCTCTTGATCTGCAGAACCGTCTCGATTATCGTTCTGACATCCGCATCCGTAACCCTCTTCCCCTTATCACCCATCTCCTTTATCCTCGCCAAAATCTCCTTCATCTGCTCCGGCGTAGCTTTGTAACCGAGCTCCTTCATTATCGCTTCCACGCTCGCCCTTCCGGCATGTTTGCCCAAAACTATCGTTCTCTTCCTTCCAACCATCTCCGGAGATATAGGTTCGTAAGTCGCGGAATTTCTAAGGATTGCGGATGTATGTATTCCGCTTTCGTGAGTGAAAGCGTTCTCACCGACTATCGGCTTGTTCGGCGGAATTACAACCCTCGTCAACTTCTCCACGAGTTTTGATGTGTCGTATATTCTCTTCTTGTTTATCCTCGTTTTTATGCCGTAAAGAACCTCCAGAGCTACGACAACTTCCTCAAGCGCAGCGTTTCCCGCTCTTTCCCCCAATCCGTTTACGGTTACATGGATCTCCTTTGCCCCACCCTTCACAGCGTAAATAGTGTTTGCCGTGGCCAAGCCGAAATCGTCATGCCCGTGGAATGCGATTGGAACCTTGAACTCGGATGAAAGCTCCCTCATTATAGCCTCGCATCTTTCCGGAGTTAGAACTCCGACGGTGTCGGCAAAGGTCAATCTGTCCGCTCCCGCATCCACGGCATGTCTGAAAAGCTCTTTTACAAATTCCAAATCAGCCCTTGAAGCATCTTCGGCACCGAATTCGACTATCAAGCCTCGCTCCTTGGCGTATTCTATAGCCTTAACCGACATCTCGATTACGTCTTCTCTCGTTTTATCCCTAAATTTGCTCTTGATGTGGATGTCCGATGATGGGGCTACCATGAAAACGGAATCAGCATCGGCATCAGCAGCCGCATCGATGTCTATCTCCTTAATTCTGGCAAAAGAGCAGATTTCGGCATTAAGCCCGGCGTTTGCAATCTCCTTAATCGCCTTAAAATCTCCTTCCGAAGCTATAGCCGTTCCGGCTTCTATTATGTCAACTCCCAAGGAATCCAAAGCTCTTGCTATCAGTAACTTCTGCTCCACAGTAAGCGAGACTCCCGGTGTTTGCTCACCATCTCTCAGCGTTGTATCCAAGATCTTCAGCTCCACAGACCGCATAGGATAAATGGTTAAAAATGTTTTTGGTATCCGATAGCACGGCATTGATCATATTTATTATTTATTTTATTATAGTCAGTTTTAATTTACATTTGTGTAAGAAACTTATATTATTTTTTCTAAGCAATTTAAGGTATAGCTATAACAAAAAGTTTAAGTATCCCGCTCTGAATCGTATTATCATAAGGGCCCGTGGCTCAGCCTGGTTAGAGCGTGCGCCTGATAAGCGCAAGGTCCGGGGTTCAAATCCCCGCGGGCCCACTTTCGATTTAGATCAACCGAGATAGCTTGGAGAGTCTAAACATTAAAGCAACATCCAGCATAACATTCCCGAGCATTTTCGAACTTTAGGATCTCCCGCTTATACATCGTGCAATGGCAAGGAACAACGAGCTCATAATTTCTCAAGATATCTATTTTGCTAAATCCATGAAATCCTCCTATAACACCCCTGACACACCCCAACTTTTCAGCTGTTTCGAGAATGACGTTCAATCCGGGATGAGAACAACCGGTTACGACGAAAAATCCGTCATCGAGTTCAACGATCAGGGATTGCTCTTTGATGTGTCTTCCGAGCTCCCCTGTGGTGTATATACCATCGTCAATTTTTCTTATCCCAGTGACTTCAATTAGATCCGCTCTTCTGCTTATCTCTTTTTTAAGATTGCTCGAGAACGATTGAGGAACGACAACCCAGGAAGTTCTGTCGATTACGTGATTCAATCCTCCGATGTGATCCCAGTGCTGGTGGGAAAGAAATATGTAGTCGAAATCTTCGATTCCCGCCAGTTCCAAGTTATGAAGAAGGATGTTTCCATCCCAGCCGGTATCGAACAAAACCCTCACCTTTGATTCCACATAGCATGAGAAACCCCAGCCTTCAACAAATCCGTTCTTAGCTTCGTTGTCGTAAACTACGGAGAACTCCACCACATCGATTTTTTGAACCTAAAGGTTAAAATGCTTATTCCCCGCAAAGGTTAAATAGCGAATCGGAATCTGGCAAAGTATGGCAAGATTTCCAGAAGCGGAGGCGAGACTGTTCAACGTCAAGATCTGCATGAGATGCAACGCAAGGAATCCGATCAGAGCTACGAGATGCAGAAAGTGCGGATACAAGGGACTAAGACCGAAGTCCAAGGAAAGAAAGGGTAAGAGGTAATATTACATTATTTTATAGAGATTCCTCGTCGTAACCAAGCATGACTACCCACCACCACCTTGCCATATCTACAAGATCTCTGCTGAAAACTCCTGAAAGATGATACTCCCCGTTCTTGATCGCAATCATTCCGGCGGATATCAGTTTGTTCCTCATAGCATAAAAAGACGATTTAGCCATATCAAGTTCTTCAATAGTCTTTTCCCACTCCTCCACACGCAACGGCTTGCCCATCTTCTGCCTTTCCTCAACCATCGTGACAAATTTAGCGGCTTTTAATGCTATCTCCTCCTTCCTGAACAGTCTTCTCATTAGCTCAAGAAGGGGATTCTTGGACTGAGAAATTCGGGCATTCGATGCTGAACGAACTATTATGGATGTGGATGTCTTTGGAGCGTCTTTTATCTTCATGTTATGAAGTGTGATCGACCGAACATTAAACTTGTCCAATAAGAGCAACCTTTTTATTCATGTGATGAGTCGGAAAAAAGGGTGAATGTCGATGATAAAGCCGAGAGACGATAAGGACTTCCAAGCTTGCGGTCTTTTCGGAGTTA
>JALWBF010000088.1:0-27875 GCA_027016055.1 Archaeoglobaceae archaeon
AAGGAAGAAGATCGGCGAGAAATTATCCGACATAGTCATAAATGAGCTTAAGCTGATAATTCAGGAGATTCTGGATGCCAATCGATTTGACTTCGACGAATTCGTTCAGACTAGGCTTAGGGATAAGAAACCGCTCAACATAATATTCGTAGGGGTAAACGGGACAGGCAAGACAACTACGATAGCGAAGATAGCCAAAAGACTCATGGATTTCGGTTATTCCGTCGTGCTCGCCGCCGGAGACACGTTCAGGGCTGGTGCCATAGAACAGCTGGAGGAGCATGGGCAGAGGTTGGGCGTTAAGGTGATCAAACACAAGCCCGGAGCTGATCCGGCTGCCGTCATTTACGATGCCATAAGGCATGCTGAGAGCAAGGGAATCGATGTAGTTCTTGCAGATACTGCTGGAAGAATGCATACAAAGAAGAATCTGATAGATCAGCTGAGCAAGATCAAGAGGGTTACGAAGCCCGATTTGACGATATTCGTTGATGAGAGCATAGCAGGAAACGATGCGGTTGAGAGGGCGAGAATGTTTAACGATGCCGTCGGCATTGACGGATCGATTCTTACAAAGATTGATGCAGATCCGAAGGGTGGAACCGCTATCTCGATTAGTTATGTCACTGGAAAACCTGTTTTGTTCTTGGGAACCGGACAAGATTACGACGATCTCGTTAAGTTCGATTCCAAATGGCTGATTGATAGGATTTTCGGTGATATTTAATGTTTTAGCTAAACTATTTATTTTGCAACTCCTGACTTCAACCAATGACAATAAAATATCTCGAAATCGAAAACTTTAGGGGAATTGCCAAGGGAAAAATTGAGGGTTTTACTCAGCTAAATATACTTGTAGGTAAAAATAACAGTGGAAAATCTACAATCCTCGAAGCTTTAGCTATTGCTTTAGATCCCGAATTATTGTCGGAAATTATTAAAAGGAGGGGTTGGTATGGCTTAGATACTGTTTTGTCCATTTTTAGATTGAGAGACGATAAAAAAGAGATAAAAATTTCAGTAGATGATCGAGTTACTTTTATAAAAAGAAAAATTTCTTACGCTAAGGATGCAGAATTTCTAATAAAGTCTTATAACTTCTCTGAAGATATGATAACGTTAGATTCTAAGACGTTAAAAGATGAAAGGGTCGAGAAGCATTTTAGGTGCTATTTCGATCCTGAAGGAAAGGTGCATATATTACATCAAACTGAACCAAAATTACTCAGTCCAAATATAATATTCATTGACAGCCTATCGATTTACGATAAAACACCTATAGATGCCTACAATTCCGTCTTTGAACACGGTTACAAAGCACACGAAAGACTGATCAAAGTAATAAATACAGTTTACCCTGAAATAAAAGACATCAGACTGTTCTCCGAAAAAATTGGACTTGAAGTTATTTACGAACACGGTAAGGTTCCATTTTTTGCGATGGGAGACGGCTTTAAGTCCGCTTACATCTACCTGGCATACCTTATGAGTATAGAAAATGGTTACATTTTATGCGAAGAGCCAGAAAACTACCAGCATCCATCTTCAAGAAGGCTAATAGTTAAGGGGATAGTAGAATCTGCAAAAAGAAATCAGATATTCATAAGCACCCACAGCCTCGAGCTAATAGACGACATACTAAGTGAAGCGGAAAACATCGACATCAAATTCTTCGTTCCAAGCTTGGATGAGAATGGTATTCTAACGTATTATTCTTTCGATAAGGAAGAAGCTGAGTTTAGACGAAAAGAGCTTGAGGCAGATCTGAGGGGTTAAAATGAGAATTTTGCTTTGCGAAGGCACGGTAGATATGGAGTTTCTGTCGAGGTTAATAGTCAGTTGCTACGGCTTTAAACGGAAAGACGTTAAGGAAAATTACTTGGAAAGCAAGCTCGGTCTAAGTTACAAAAAATTTATAATATTGGAGCAAAAATTTGAACTTGCAATTTTTTATCCAAAAGGAGGTGGTGCTGAAGCAGTCATAAAAAGTGTAACAGCACGGAGCCAGATGTTACAGTGGATTGAAAGGGGTGCTTCAAAGATTGGCATAGCCATAGATTTAGATGACAGAGACGTTCAAAATTTAATAGACTCCATTGAAACACGGTTAAAGAATAAGTATGGTAGCGATAATATTACAAAGGTTGGAAATTACACATTTAAATGCAATATCGGTAGATATACGATACCTATTACGGCAATACCTCTTGGAGATTTGAATATCTCTAAAAAACTCGGATTTGACGTTTCACAATACGAATTAGAAGATTTAATCTTGGATTTGGCATTTGAGGATGACTTTTACAAGCACGTATTAACACAAGCAGTTGAGTTTTATAAAGAGAAGAAGGGCGAAAATCCAAGTCAGAAAGCATTGGTTAAGATTCTAGAGTCTACATGTGATAATCCCGATTTTGGAATTTATGAACTCATATCGAATTTATTCAGAAACAAAAATATTAAAAATATATTACCGAAATATATCTTTGAAAGCTTTAACGAATTTCTACACTAATTCTTTTTACTTCCGAAATACTCAAGTATTTCGATCGGTATCGGGAACACTATTGTATTCGCCTGTTCATCCGCTATTTCATTCAACGTCTGTAGAATTCTAAGCAACATAGCCCCTTTGCTCTGCTCTAAAATCTGAGCGGCTTCGAGCAACTTCTGTGCAGCTTGATACTCTCCATCAGCTCTGATTATCTTCGCCCTTCTTTCTCTTTCAGCTTCCGCCTGCATAGCCATTATCCTCTTCATCTCCTCCGGCAACTCGACATCCTTGATCTCAACCGCCGTAACCTTAACTCCCCAAGGATTTGTCGCTTCGTCGATTATCTGCTGTAATCGCGCGTTAAGCTTCTCCCTCTCCGAAAGGAGCTCATCCAATTCGGCCTGACCTATTACGCTCCTCAAAGTCGTCTGAGCTATTTGGGCTGTAGCATACATGAAATCCCTAACCTCGGTCACAGCTTTTTCCGGATCTACGACCCTATAATATACTACAGCATTAACTCTAACTGTGACGTTATCCTTGGTTATTACCTCCTGAGTCGGCACGTCGTATGTGATCGTTCTGAGATCGACTTTGGTCATGCTTTCGAGTATGGGTATTACGAAGAACAGTCCCGGTCCTCTCGCTCCGACGAGTCTTCCGAGTCTGAAGATAACTCCCCTTTCGTATTCCTTAACGACTCTGATTCCAGCGGCGATAAATCCAACTATAACCACTATCAGTCCGGCTATTAGAATCCAGAGCGGCGAGAATAGGGCCATGATCAACGTTAGTTAACAAATATATAAATCTTTTCCTTAAATATTTGAGTAGAATTAAACTACATCATACTTTGTCGTCGGAGTTATTTCCCCGACCAAATTAACCTTAACGAGCTTTTTGGCCTCCTCAAGATCGTAGTTTCCCAGAAGCCACATGACTTTAACCAAAGCTACTTCCGGTAGCATGTCTTCGCCTTCAATCACTCCAGCTTTGAGGAGGTATCTGCCGGTATCGTAAACTCTATCGCATATTCTCCCCCATAAGCATTGGGATGTCATAACCACCAAGCTGTCCTCGGCAATCCTCTTTATCGTATCTATCCAAGTGGTCGAAACGTGCCCCAAGCCCGTTCCTTCCAAAACGAATCCCCTGTAGCCATTATCGTAGTAGTAATCGAGTATGTCTGGCTTCATTCCGGGGAAGAACTTGATTAGCACTACCTTATCCTCGAGTTTATCTCTAAGCTCAAGTTCCCTCTCATTTCTCCTGAATCTCTCCTCTACAAACCAAGTGATTTCGCCGGAAGGATAATCCACTCTGCCCAAGGGCGGGAAGTTTATCGATTTAAATGCGTCCCTCCTTGATGTATGGCACTTCCTAACCTTCACGCCACGATGGATGTAGCAGAAGTCGTCGCTCGTCGTTCCGTGCATGACGACAACGACTTCCCCCAAATCTGACGTTGCCGCCTTTGCAGCACAGAAGAGATTCATAGCGGCATCGCTCGACGGTCGATCGCTGCTTCTCTGTGCTCCCACCAAAACAACCGGAACCGGAGTTCGAAGCATGAATGCTAAAGCCGATGCAGTGTAATGCATTGTGTCCGTTCCGTGCGTGATTATAATTCCGTCGTATCCCTTCTTTATTGAATCGTAAATTTCCCTTGCGAGTTCGATCCAATTCTGTGGAGTCATGTTCTCGCTGAGTATGTTGTAAAGCAGCATAGCATCCACGTTGCAGATTTCAAGCAGTTCCGGCACATCTCCGGCGATCTCTTCAGCGGTAAACTGGCTTGTGACTGCTCCTGTTCTGTAATCCACCCTACTCGCTATAGTTCCGCCCGTTGAGATTATCTTAACGTTCGGCAGTCCCTCCCTCTTTTCAAGCTTCGGAGTCGGCACAGCTATATGCTTTTCCTCGATAACCTCAACAACCTCGTAATCCTTAAAACCCACATTGTAGCCGTTATCCAACTTGAGAACGAGGCAATCCGTGAATGAGGGCATGACTATACCTTCGAAAATCCTACCCTTGGCTTTTATTCTGACCCTTTTTCCCTGAAGTTCCATAAAACGAATTTAGCTGTGCAACTTTTAAGCGTTTTCAACAATCTCCGAACTTGAGAATTTAAAAGATAATCATTATTATGAGGACTGTTATTTTTAAGATTATTGTAAAAAGAAAGTTTTATAACTATTAAACCATTTATGCTATACTATGGGTAAGCTTTTAATCGTCCAAACAAAAATCCCAAAAGATAAGATCGAGAAGCTAAAACTCAAAACAGGCAAGAGCACGATCAAGGAAGCTTTGAGCGAGGCTGTTTATCACTACATCTACTGTCCCTTGGCAAGGAAAATCGATGAAAGCATTGAGAGAAGTAGGAGGGGTAGGAAACCGTTATATCTCAAGGAGATATCCGACACCTATGAATCTAAGTAAGGATGAAGAGAAGTTGCTTGAATCCGACAATCCGACGATCGCAAAATGTATGGAGATTCTGGTAGCCTTAGGAGAGATATTCGGGGCGGAAAGGCTTATCCCGATAAAATCCGCTCATATCTCCGGAATTTCTTATAAGAATATAGGTGAAGAAGGGCTGGAATGGTTGAAAAGCCTAAAGGCTAGAGTTCGCGTTAGGACCACACTGAATCCGGCTGGAATGGATTTGGAACGATGGAAAGATATGGGATTGAACGATCGCTTCGTTAAAAAGCAGATCGAGGTTATTAAGGCTTTGGAAAGCATAGGTGCCGAGCTTACGCTTACATGCACGCCCTACTACATCCACAAACCGTCCTTAGGCGATCACTTAGCTTGGGCGGAATCTTCAGCCGTAGTATATGCGAATTCCGTAATCGGGGCGAGAACGAATAGGGAGAGCGGAATCAGTGCGTTGGCATCTGCTATAATCGGAAAAACCCCATATTACGGATTGCACGTTAAGGAGAACAGGGCACCCACGATTCTTGTAAAGGTTAAAGGTGATCTTAATCCCTCCATCGTCGGATACAAAATAGGAAGCGAAATCGACGAAATTCCCATATTTGATTTCGAAAGAAGGCTCAGCGATGTCGAACTGAAACAACTCGGAGCATCCTTGGCTTCAACTGGCAACATAGCCATGTTCCACGTTATCGATCAAACTCCGGAATGGAGGGAATTCGATATTCCGAACGAGAAGATGGAGGTAGATAGGGTTGAGATTAAGGATGACTGCGAGCCCGATTTGATAGCTTTGGGATGTCCGCACCTTTCGGAAGAAGAAATTAGGGAAATTGCGAGGATAATCGAAAGATACGGAAAGCCTAAGAAGCCGGTATGGCTCTTCACTTCGAGGCATGTCTATAATAAGCTGAGGCACGTGATCGAAAAGCTTGAGAGTAAGGGAATAAAGGTGTTCAGGGATACGTGCATGGTGGTTTCGCCGGCAACCGAAAGGTTCGAATGCGTAATGGTAAACTCGGGAAAAGCTTTAACTTACCTTCCGAAGCTCAGGAGGGTTAAAGCTATCTTCGGATCGACGCATGAATGTATAAGGAGGGCTTTTGATGAGAGTTAAGGGGAGGATAATTTCGAGGGGGTTCGCCGAAGGGGAGGCGATCGTGAGCAGGAGGAAGTTCTCATTTCTGGGAGATGTCGACGTTGACAGCGGAATAGTCGTGGCTGAAGACAGCGACATATGCGGTGAATCGATCGCCGGCAAGATATTCGTTTTTCCCACCGGCAGAGGATCCACGGTTGGAACTTACATCCTTTTGAGAATGAAAAAGAAGGGAACTGCGCCGAAAGCGATAGTGAACGTTGAGACCGAACCTATTATAGCTGTAGGTGCTATTATAGCTGGAATTCCTCTGATGGATAAGCTTGAGGTAGATCCATTCAAAATTATTAAATCCGGCAACCGCGTTAAAGTTGATGCCATAAACGGATGGGTTGAAGTCCATGGAGATTGAGAAGATTAGAGCCAAGCTCGAAGAAGAATTTATAGTTTACGATTTTGAGAAGCTTGAAGACGGTATCAGATTCTATCTTCATCCGAGGTTCGGTTCTATAAGCAAAGATCTCAAGATGTTCCTAACGGAATTGGCTGGAAAGTATTCCGTAGAATTTAGGGAAAGATACGGGGAACTGGTTTTGGAAATCAGAGAAGCTAAGAAGGAAAGAATTTGGATCAACGTAATCCTACTGATCGCAACCTTCTGTTCCACAACCCTCATGGGTTCGATGATGTTCGAAAGGTTCGACATAAGGGGCGGATTCCTGTTCTCCTTAGCGGTTATGTTCGTTCTGGGGAGTCACGAGATGGGGCATTACTTCGCTGCGAGAAGGTGGAAGATGAGAACATCCCTACCTTACTTCATACCGTTTCCGACCATAATAGGAACGTTGGGGGCGATAATAAAGCATAAGGGACCCATTCCGAACAGAAAGGCGTTATTTGACGTCGGAGTTTCAGGACCTTTGGTGGGAATAATAGCATCGATAATCGTAATATTAATCGGATTGAGCATCCCTTTCAAGCCGGGCAGAATTGGAGAAGCAACGATCGTTCTCGGCTCTCCACCCCTCTTCGAGCTACTTGCGAAGTTAGTCGGCTACAAGGAGAGGTTCATACATCCGATAGCATTTGCCGGCTGGGTGGGATTGTTCGTAACCTTCCTAAACCTTATTCCGGTCGGACAGCTCGACGGCGGGCATATATTGAGGGCGATGATAGGTAAGAGGGCTGAAATCGTTTCGAGACTTATGCCGATGGTTTTAATAATCGTAGGATTCCTTATCAGCTACATATACCGGACTTCGGATTCCATTTGGGTATTCTGGGGCTTAATAACGTTGTTCTTTTCAATGCACCCCCATCCGGAACCTGTTGACGATGAGACACCTTTGGATTTGAAGAGGATGTTGTTGGGAATATTCACATTCGCTTTGGCTTTGATGTGCTTCACTCCGATCCCCTTCAGAGTCGTAACCTGACACGGAAAAATATTTAAATAACTCTAACATTAGCTCGATATCATGATCTGGCAGGGTAGGAGTAGGAGAAGCTACACGGGCAAGCTCCTCAGACCTCACAGAAAGAAGAGAAAGTATGAGATGGGAAGACCGCAAGTGGAAACTCTTATCGGGGAGAGGAAAATCAAGAAAGTTAGGGTTAGAGGCGGTAATTACAAGATAAAGCTCTTCAGAGATAAATTTGCGAACGTTTACGTGCCGAAGGAGGGAAAAGTGGTAAGGGCTGAAATCAAGAGGGTTGTTGAAAATCCCGCACACGTTCACTACGCGAGGAGAAACGTTATAACGAAGGGTGCAATAATCGAAACTTCCGTTGGACTTGCGAAGGTTACGAACAGACCGAGTCAGGAGGGTATAATAAACGCTGTGCTGATTGAGGAATCCTCCTGATTTTCAGCTTTTTTGTTTACAGCTTTCGAGCTTTACGTTTTACCGTAGAGAACATGTGGCTTATAATAGCAGAGAAGGACAAAACGGCGAGGAGAATCGCGCAAATTCTGTTTAGAGATTTTAGACGATTAAACCGCTACGGCGTGAACTATTACTTCTCCCCCTCAAATCGTGCATACGTCTTGGGCTTGAAGGGGCACATAGTTGAAGTGGATTTTCCCTCCGAATACAACGATTGGAGACGAACGCCACTGAAGTCCCTTCTGAGAGCTAAGTTCGTTTGGAGGGTTAGAGAGAAGAAAATAGCAAAGTTGTTGGTCGAGCTTGCCAAGGAAGTTGAAAGGGTTACGATCGCTACGGATTACGACAGGGAAGGTGAGCTCATAGGTGTCGAAGCCGTAAAAATAATTAGGAAGGTAAATCCGAACGTTAAAGTTGATAGGGTTAGATTCAGTGCGATAACTCCGGCAGACATAAGAAGGGCATTCGAAAATCCCGTTGAAATCGATTACAACTTAGCCAAATCCGCCGAAGTTAGGCAGAAGATCGATCTGATATGGGGAGCGGTGCTTACCAGACTGCTTTCGTTATCAGCTGGGAAGATAGGCAAAGACTTTCTAAGCGCCGGCAGAGTCCAATCTCCGACGTTGAGGCTTATAGTTGAGAGGGAAAGGCAGATTCAGGAGTTCAAATCCAAGAAGTTCTGGGAGGTATACATAAAAGTTAGGGGGATAGAAGCCAAGCTTGAAAGGAGATTTGAAAGCAAAGATGAAGCAAAGATTGTTTTAGCATCTATAGGCGATTTTGCAAGGGTTACGAATTTCGAGAAGAAGGTAGTTGAGGAGAACAAGCCGATTCCGTTCAACACGACAGAATTTCTGAAGGAAGCATCCAGATTCATGAGTCCGGATAAGGCGATGAGGATAGCTGAAGAGCTATACATGAGCGGTTACATATCTTATCCGAGGACCGACAATACGGTCTATCCTCCGACGCTGAATCTGAGAAGGCTCGCTGAGATGTTCATCGGAACGGAATTCGATAGGGAAGCAAAGATAGTTTTAGCCGGGGACATGGTTCCTTCGAAAGGAAGAAAGGAAACGAAGGATCATCCTCCCATTCATCCGACGGCGGTGGCATCAAAGGAAGAGCTCAGTAAAGATGAATGGATAATTTACGAGCTCGTCGTTAGGAGGTTCTTGGCATCCCTTGCCCCCAAAGCTATCTGGGAGATTAGAAGGGTCGAGCTTTCGGTTGATGGACTTAACTTCAGGGCATCGGGTAAAAGGCTTATCGAGAAGGGTTGGAGATCGATCTACACATACGTTCAGGCGGATGAGAAAATAATTCCGGAATTTAAGCCCGGAGAGGTTATAAAAATAGAGGCGAAAAGAATGGCGGAAAAGAGAACGAAACCGCCGCAGAGGTTCACAACCGGAAGGCTGATCAAACTAATGGAGAAGTTGGGCTTGGGAACAAAATCAACGAGGCATGAGATAATAAAGAAACTTTACAGCAGGAGATACGTTTACGGAAATCCTCTCAAGCCCACCAATACCGCATTTGCGGTTATAGAGGCTCTCAAAAGGAATGCTGAACTCATAACGCTCCCAGATATGACGGCAAAATTGGAGAAGGATATGGATGCAATAGCCGAAGGAAGGCTGGACGAAAAATCTGTTCTGCTCGAATCCGTGAGATTTTTGGAAAAAATTTTGAGCAGTGTAAATATCGAAGAGCTCGGTAAGAGCTTGAAGGACGGAATAGAAGAGGATAGAAGGAAGGAGCTTGAAAAGAACGCTCTCGGAAAATGCCCGAAGTGTGGGGGGACGCTTGTTATAAAGAGGGCTGAAAAGAGGTTCGTCGGATGCACTAACTATCCGAATTGCGATCTATCCTTTCCTCTGCCTCAGAAGGGAAGGATTTACATAACATCGAACGTCTGCGAAAGGCACGGGTTAAGGAAGATAAAGATAAGGACCAAGGACGGGACTTGGGATCTCGGCTGTCCTTATTGCAGTTATCTCAAGTGGAAGGAAAAGTCTACTTGAGTATCTGGAAGACCCCTACGTAATCCGTATACAATTTCGACGGATACCTATAAAGAACTCCCATCTTCCAGTATTCGTATGTTACGTCGTTTTGAACAACAAGAACTATCATCTTGCCGTTTCTAACGTAATTTTGAAGTTCGATCGAATTCAATCCTACTCCGAGCCACACCTCCTGAGAAGAATCGTTGGCGGCTATTAGATCGTAAGCTCCTTTCGTGTAATTCCAAATGTAAAGCGATTCTCCTTCGTAATACCTTCCAACGCCGTAACCGTTCCAATTCACGTATGTTTCGATAACGTTCGTAGTGTTCAATCCGTATATCTCAAATCTCTGCGCGGCATGGTATCCCGTGCCTACAGCCTCGCTCACCAAATACACTCCGTCGTCCTTGGTTATGTTTGTGGTCGGCAACGGCACTGTAGGTGTCGTGTTCGAGCTCGGAGGATTCAGATAGGTCTCGTTACCGAAAGCGAAAACGGCTCCTGGCGTGTTGGCATCGTAGGTAACGCCGTATGGAAAGCTCAATTGGACACCCGTGCCGATAACGGATATTTTATAGAGAACGAATCCGCACGATGCGCTGAAGTTTACAGTAGCTTCTCCGCTTTTATTTGAGCTGAAAACGACATTCGCGCAACCGCTCTTATCGGTGTAAACGACGCTTGGAGTTATCGATCCGACTCCGGTTAGAGTGACGTTTACAGGATAGCCCCTAACCGGATTGTTGTATTCATCGAGAACCTTAACCCCCAAAACTATCGATTCCCCGATCCTTACACTGTAATTAGTGGTCGGATTCGTCGGGATTATCATAAACGGCTTAGGGGTTTCGATGTTGGAATACTGCAAAGCTGAAACAGACACGCCTTTCAGCAAAACGGTATACGATATCTCGAGTTTAGTTACATTTTGATACGTTACCGTAACGTTATTACCGCTCACCGTTACGTTGTAGCCCATATTTTCGAGCTTGGGCTTAATTTTGATCCAGTAACTTGGGCAATCCGTTCTGAACCTGATTGTAACGTTTTTAGCCATAACGTAGCCGCCGTAGGAAATTGGAACCACGACCAAATCTATCGGCTGGGATGACGTGAAAGATTCGAAGGTCGCATTTATCAGCGGGATCCTGATTTCATCCCGCGTAAACATCTGCTGATCCGCAGCTTCACCTATAAATCTTCTCCCTATAAACCTAAGAATCGCTGTATTTTCGAATAGTAGCTTGTATCCTCTGTTGTAAAAGTAATTTAGGTATATTTCGATGCTGTCGGTGGTGTAATTGGACGATCTTGAAATTATAGATCCGTTCGGCAGTATCTCCTCGTAACTCAATTCGATCGCGTATCGTTTTGAAGTAACCGAAGAAGCCATCGTCGGAGGTGATATCAGAAGAGGATATCTCGGATAACTTATGCCCAAATCGAGCGTTACGGTCGTTAACCTGTTGTCTATGATATCCTTTGAAAGCGTTTGAAGTTCGTCGATAATTTTATTTAAATGCTTAAATTCCGCATCCTTGCACATGCTCGGAACCATCTGAGTCTGAAGTATAGCCAGAAATATCATCAAGGTCATCATCAGAAGTATGAATCCAACCAAAACCGAGACTCCCTTTTTGTTCATGCTCATCACCTTAGAAGTATTCTAAACACTATGTATGTCGCCATAAGGAATACGTAGGAGTGTTTCAGCCCGGATTCGATCTTACCTTCACCGATAACCCCGGCTATGATTCCCGAAAGCAGACCGACGAGTATAGATATCTGGAAGAATACTTCCTTTATCCTTCCTACGTTCAGAACGAACGAGATTGCCGATACTGTAACGTTTACTGAGAACGCTGAAAGGAAGCTCGTTATTATTACGTAAACAACGAATAGGAAAATGAATATTGACATATACGTTATAATAATATATGTGAACATATAATTCCTAACCTTTTTTGCAAATCTTACCTCAGCATCCGCATACTTGGCAACTGTAATGAAGGCATCCTTAAAGCTCGGTGAGACCTCCAAAGCTTTGGAAACTATCGGTATAACCTTCATAATTACGTCGCTCTTCACCCTTGAGCCGAATACGTTGAAAGCCTTATGAACTGTAGCGCCCCACTCGATCCTTCTCCTTATGACGGATATCTCCTTAGATATTATCCCCATCTCGGATGTCGATAAGACTTTGAGCGCTTCTAAAATGTTCAGTCCGGCTTCGTTAAGCACGGAAAGCTCCCTAAATATATCGGGAACCCTTTCTTCGATTTTTCTTATCGTTCTTGTTCTAAGCTCAACCAGTATGATTAGAGGTATTACGACCGCCGACACAGCCAAAACCGTAGATTTTTCGACATCCAAAAATCTTGATGAAACCGCAAACGCCGAAATACCGATTAAAGCAAGATGGAACGCCAAATACCTAAGCTTGAGTGTATATATCGTTCTCTCCTTAAACGGATATACCAAAATCTTTAAGATCTTTTTGAGAATCCTTCTAAAGTTGTTTATTCTGAAAGATCCAGCCCTACCGGATTTAACTCTTATCATCGGTATCTCCCTTTCTTCGAGTATCTCTTCAACCCTTACCTTCGGAACCGGTAAAGACGATCTGATCAGGTAGATGAACGAAACGGTTGCCAGCGGAAGAACCACTGCCATGGCTATTCTGTATAGATTTATGATGTTTTCACCGATCAGTTGCATTACCACCAGAACTATGAGCAGAAACAGCGGAAGCAATACGAAAACAGCCAAATAGACTTCCGCCATTATTCCCAAGAAGTCTATATACGAGTCGAAGCTGACCTCCTGCTCCTCGAGCAATTCTTCAGACTTACCCTTTAAAAATTCCGTAAGCTTACCGCCACCACTCAAAACAAAGATTAGGTCGTCCAAGAATGCCGCGAGCTTTTCGCTCGGCGTGGTGTCTCTGACGAACTTCAGAGCTTCGAAGAGATCGTGCTTGAAGTTTTCGATTAAATCTACGGCTACCTTGAATTCTCTGCTCAGCTCACCGCACATAACCTTCGATTCCGCTATGCACTTGATTATGTCGTAAATCCTCACACCGCCGGTGGCCATGCCGAACATCATGTTAACGGCATGCGGAAGATACAGCTCTATTTCGTGCCTACTCCTTGCAGATACGAAAAAAGGATAGAGCATTACGATGCGGTGAGCCAATTTGAATAACAACAGACCGAGCAGTAAAGAACATAAAACGGTATAGCACAAACTCAGAATATTATAATTTCCCATTATATATTCGGGAATGAATTGAATCAGATAGTGCTTAAAGTATTCGAACGGAATAACGAACGTAAAGAGGTATAATCCAAAAATAACTCCGATAATTCCGGATACAGCCGATATCTTAAAGGCTAACGCCAGAAATCTTTGAAGGGTCATCGGTATCCTCGCTCCAACCAAGGCTTTATTTAAGTCCGCGAATTTTTCTGTGTTCCTTTTAACGCGATGCTTCAAAGTTCATCACCTCCTCAAAAGCCCTTTCCGGGCTGCGGTAGTATTCGTGAATGAACCTCGTAACGAGCTTGTAGTGCCTGATGCCTTTGGAATCCATAAGTTCGAGAAACTCCTTTCTCCTCTTCAATTCCTCCACGACCTCGTATACGTCCAAACCCATTATCTGGGCTATCTTTTCAAGCTTCCTCGAATCGTTAACCTGAACGAACTTATCTTCGACCGGATCCCATTTAAAAAGCGGATTTACGAGCAGGTTCTTGTTCGCCGGATCTATTCCGAATATCTCATTTACTTCCCTCGCCCTCCTCTTCCTCAAACCCCTCTTAACCCACATGAACTGCACTATGACTGCATCCAAGAACTGAATCATAACCCTCGGAACGTTCAGCGGTTCGTTTTCCAACCTGTAAACGAGCTGGTTGACATCTCCGGCATGCAAGGTTGCGTAAGATGCATGCCCGGTTGACATAGCCTGAAAAAGAGTTTGAGCCTCCCTTCCCCTTACTTCTCCGACCACTATGTAATCAGGTCTCTGCCTCAAAGCAGCTTTTAGCAGATCATACATATCGATCTCCTGCCCCTCAATTCCCATCCTCGTAACTCCCGCGATCCAGTTTTCGTGGTAAAGCTGAATCTCCCTCGTATCCTCGATAGATACGACTTTAGCTTCCGGCGGAATGAACATCAGAAGGGCGTTCATCGTTGTAGTTTTGCCCGAAGCTGTTTCGCCGATAACCATGAAGCTCATCTTGTTCTCTACGAGCAACCAGAAGTAAGCCAAAATCGCGGAATTCATAGTTCCGAATCTCATAAGGTCTATGGGCGTGAAGGGTTCGGTTCTGAACTTTCTTATGGTAAAGCTGCTCCCCCTCGTCGTTATCTCAGTTCCGTAAGTTGCCTGCAATCTGCTTCCATCCGGCAGTGTAGCATCGATGAGCGGTGTGGCATATGATATGTGCTTTCCGGATTTCTGGCAAAGGAGTAATACCAAGGAATCGAGCTGCTCCTTTGAGAACCTTACGTTCGTCCTTAGGCTACCGTATTTTCTGTGAAAAACGTAAACCGGGATATCGTAACCGTCGCATGAGATGTCCTCCAAATACGGATCGTTCATGAAGCATTCGATTGGGCCGTATCCGAAGAAGTCCCTTAAAAGGAAGTAAAGTATCTTTAAGGCGAGTTCGCTCTTCAATTCGATTGCGTATTCGTCCAAAAGTTCATCTAAAGTCTTTACGAGAGCTTCGATTCTGGATTCGATATTCGAATCAAATTCCTTCAAAACGAGCACCCTTCTGAGATCGTTATATAAGTCTGTCATGAGTTCGAACTCATCCTCGGCAAGCTGGGGCTCTATAACGTAGTAAGTCTGCTGAAGGGTCTCAAGATCCTTTCTTATTTGAATCTTCAGAAATCCCGGAACTATCCAATACTCGTCGATGATCTGAACGTTATCGGGGATCGTTACATCGAGTATCGGCTGTTTAAACTCCTCATGAATTTTAAGAATAACTTTATAATATTCTGGTGTTACAATTTCGAACTCGTATGCCATTATGATTATAATGGTCACGTCATTTTAAAAAATGTATCGAGAAAAAATAAAATTTAAGTAAAAAATTAGGATGGTGTTACCGGCTTTATTCTAACCGGAACATCCTTCCACAGCAGTAACGTTGTTGTGGTGTTATTGATTGCGTTTACTTCAATTGTGTATTCTCCGGCTGCGTTCGGAATAAATATTGCAGATATATTACCGTTGTTTGTTGTGTAGATCTCTAAGCCGTTGACGATTACGCTACCATTCGTTGCATTTATTAGTTTGCCATTAATTTCTATTAGTTCTCCGACGTATAGAGGAATGGGATAGCCTATGGATCCGTTCCATCTTATTGTTAGGTTGTTGAGTTCGATCGCATTGAGTATTTCAGGATAAAACGTGACATTCGTCTTGTTAATTGTGAAATCTGTTCCGTTTAGATAATACCCAGATTCATTGTAAAACGTAACGTTTGCCGTAACGTTTTGCGTTAAGTTGTTTGTAAATTTATATTGTGGCGTTATCTCCAAAACCCAAGTGGTATAGTTCTTTCTGAAGTATGTGAGTATGAAGCTGTCGTTGCTGTAATCGATAGTCTTTCCGTCAACCTCTATCTTGAATCCTACATCTTTTGGTGGGGTTTTATCTACGTATGTCACTATATATAGATTCTGCACGCGACTAACCAAGACTCTACCGGGCTTATTAACCGTCCTGTTGTATACGGTTATAACCGTGCTCGTGGAATTTCTTAGACCGTTGTTGCTCGTCACATCAAAAGTCAGTTTTTCGTTAACGTATGACTGTCCGCCGGATACGAACTTCTGCAACGGTGTCCAGCTGACGATAACAGTCGTAGTGTTAAGGTTATACTTAGCTATATTGCTGTTTGTAGCATTGATTTTAACTGGCGATCCTGATATGGTCACACTAGAACTGTCTATCGGATAATTTGCTATCACCTTTATAGTTACGGTTTCGCCTTCTGTAATGCTTTTCCTGCTTGGAATAACCTTAACTATCAGATTGCCGGAGAAGTTCATGTTAACTTTGAACTGAACGGAATGCGAGCCATAGTAATCGTAATACGTTAAGTTCCCAGCAGCAACAGTCCAGTTTCCAGCTATCGTCGAATTGACCCAAACTGCAATGCTCGTATTGTTCTTCAGTTCGTTCCAATGCCAAGTAACAACGTTACCGCTCACGGATGTCGGGTTTGGAACTGCATGATCGAATCTGATGTTCGGATTGTTAAATTCAAGCTTAAGTGTGACGTTGTAAGCATAAGTTAGAACGTCCCTGTAAATCTCCCTATACACCTCAATCAGTTCGGTGCCGTTCTTGGCGTAGTAGCATTTTCCTCCACCCACGCTTGCAATCTCTTCAAGTTCTGGCATATTTGCTCCGCCGATACCTATCGTATAAACTCTGTAACCCTTTGATCTCGCAACGGTTGCCCAGTCAACCGGATCATCTCCCAAGTTCCTCCAGCCGTCCGTCAGCAGAATTATGACCTTCACGGCATTAGTTCTTCCGTATTTGTCAAGCTCCGATATGGCATCGATTAAACCGGCACTTATGTTCGTTCCGCTACCAACGAACGTCTTAAACTTCCCACCTTTTTTGAACCTATACCAAATACTGGTGCTAATACCATCTATAGTGCTGTTCGCCAAAGCTTTATCGTTTGTCAGATGCAAGAGGATCGTTGCGTTAGCCGAGAAGTTGACGAGTCCAACCCTATCATAACTGCTCAGTAAGCCGACGAAAAACTTGGCGGCATTCTTAGCAACGGTGATTCTTTCCGGCGGAAGCTCGACGATCATTATCCTCGTGGTGTTGATCCACTTCCCGCCACCACCGCTCACCTTCGCATATATATCGTATTTTCCGGGGCTTAAGTTATACCATCTGACTACCGCCGGATCATTGTTCCATTTCCACCAGCTACCGCTCCACTTTGTAACCCAAACCCCCGTGCTGTTATTCACCAACCAAGCCTTGTAGTAGACAGTGGTGTTATAGACATCGTTGGGCGTTTGGAGAACCAACTCCACATCCGATGTCCGTTTAAGCTCAAATGTCCCTATATACGAGCCCCAACCACCGGTTTTGGTCAATTGCACATAGTAATTATATCCTCCAGCGATCACATCGCTCCATCTGTTCATCGACGGAGAAGTGTCTATAACGAGAACTGCATCTATAGGCGTGTGACTCTCAATGGGATTAACAGTCATGTTTATACTAAAGCTCGATGGTTTACCCACGACTCCTTTCGCATTTATGTTTGTAGGAATATTCAGGACTTCTCCACTTGCGATTGCAATCGTTGAGATAAGCAATACAACCAAAAGCGGGTATCTCAACTCAACCCCCTCCCAACAGTATATCCTCGATTATATAATCCATAGGATTAAACGGATCCGTTCCGTGCTGGGTTTCGATTATGTTCGGAACACCATCCCCATCTATATCCTCATCTATCGCGTTTGGAATACCATCCTTATCCCTATCACCAATTTTTTTCGCAGTCGAAAGCTTAAGACTTCCGATCGTTACAAAGGCTAACAGTAACAGTAAAACCAATAACCACCTCATGTTATCACCTTTAATGTCCTAATGATTATTATTTGTCATTATATTACTTAAACCTTTTTGTTAGGAAAGATATAAAGTAGAATATTTATGAATTTCGTTTTTTATAAAATGTAAACCTCCCAAAGTAGCCCAACGTCATCACCAATGAAGAGCTTAGCGTTACGGCAATCGTAAGTGCTTAACACACATCAGATAAATTGTAACAAATATTAACAACATTTTCCGTTCAAATATTAATAAAATCTTAACAAATAATTCAAAAGTATTTAAAAATTGCAATCTTGATGATCTCTAATAAAATTGATTGATGAATATTCAAAACATTTCAAAATTTTTAAATACGTTTATCATTGGACGCAAGGTATGGATTGGGTGTTTATAGAGGATGAACTTGAGTATGACGGTTCCCAATTAAAATCTCTTTGGGCTTACAGCCTTTTGGGTATTAAAGAGGACAGCATAATTTCCTTCATCGGACCTTGCAATGTTAAACGTGAGCATATGGTTGATTATGAAGATTATGTAGCTGGTTATTCTATATATTCGCCAAAAATGTTGCATTTTATAGTCGAGCATTTCGATGAGGTTAGTCTGAGACTGATCTACACGAGACAGAGGCTATTAATATCTATCGCGAGGGATACGATAGATCCGGCAATTGAAAGAATTGGAGACGATCTATACTGGAACGGAAAAAAGTTAAGCGTTAGCATAGCTACAATTTCGCCGATCTCCGCAAAGATTCATTTTGGGATAAATATAGAGAGTCCCAAGGGTTACGCCTGTCTAAAAGAAATAGGTGTGGATGATGTCAAGGAGCTTGCAATAGAGATATGCAGAAGATACACTGCGGAAATAATAGATATAGAAGAGGATTTAAGAAAAACAAGACCCATCGAAAGCTTTTAAGATGAGGTCTTAGCCAATATAATTTCGATCGTCGAAACGTTTACTTTCCTTCCCTGCTCCGAATCCAGCTCCTCGGTGTCGATCTTTATGCTCTTCACTGTAACGTTCGGCAGGAATCTGTTTCTTACGATTTCTGCCACATCTACAGCCCTGCTGATAGCCCTACCTCTTGCTTTAATTGCAACTTCCTCTGCACCTTCATTAAACTGCGTCAATGTAGCCAATACATAGTTCATTACCGGCTTGTTGCCTACATAGACCACGTGCTCCGTCATGGCAATCACCCAAGGTATGCAAAAAAGTGTTTGCTATTTAAACTTTGCTCACTATGGGAGGTAGCCGAGGTAGTATAGTGTAGAAAGAACGAGCACGATTGCGGTTAAAATTATCGCGACATCTATTATTTTAACTCCTATTCTCCCCTCTTCCGTGGGAACTCCAGCCAGATGTATCGCCTTCTCAGCTACGTTGAGGTTTTCATCGAGGTATCCCTTCTCAATCAGTTTTTCGATAGCCTTGGTTATGACTACCTCCGGATAGCCCGTTGCTTTCGATACCCTTCGGATGTTTGCTCCGTATTTAATTATGGATTTCAGAACGTTTATCTCAACATCCGAAAGGTATGGTAGCTCCTTAAACTTAGGCTCCAATTTTGCCATCACTTTCTCAGACTTAACTTCGGTAGGCTTCGATTCTTCTCTAACTGTCTTCTCCTTTTTAACCTCCTTGAATTCAGCCTTTAATTTTTCATCCGAAACGGCTTTCTCAAGTTCGGATACACCGAGGTTCAAGTCTTCTATTTTCCGCTTGATCCTTTCAAGTCTTTCAATCTGAGCCTGCCTATCTTCCTTGGACTCTTCATCAAGAGTCCTTTTTTTGATAGTTTCACGAACCTGCTTGACGATACTTTCGATTCTCTCATCACTACTTTTTCTCTTCTTCACAATAAACGATTCGTCGTCATCGAGTAGAGCGTTCAGTATTTTCTTTTCATCATCCACACTCATCACCATCCGAGTATGTATCTCAGCTTACCATAAGGCTTAACCTCGACTTTACTACCGACGATCTTCTTTGCAAGCAGTAGAAAATCCTTAGAAACCTTTGAATCAGGTTTTTTTATCGTTACGGGCACGCCCTCTTTCCAGCATTCCGTTATGAGCTTGGATTCCCTTATTATACCTATCGTTTCGGCACCTATGGCTTTCTCCGCATAGTCGATCATCTTCTTTTCTCCCTTGTATCTGTTCACTATAATACCCCTCACGGCTATGTCAGATATGTCCGCAATCTTCCTAACTTTATGCGCATCCGAGATTGCTGTCTTTTCCGGATTTATTACGATGCAGATCTTGTCCGAGCTTAGCATCGGAATCATTGCATACTTGCTTAACCCAGCCGCTACATCCAATATAATGAAGTCATAATCATGTTTAAGACTTTCGATTATCTCCTTCAATTTTTCCATATCTATCTCCTCGAGCGCTTTCACGGATGTCGAAGCCGGAATGACGTCGAGTTTTCCCACGTTCTTTGCTCTAATTCTATATATAGAATCTTCGAGGTAGTTCACGTCTCTTAATGCGTCCAAAAGCGATACTAAGGGATCCTCTATTCCGAAGAACGTGTGGAGGTTCGGAAGCGCTATGTCGCAATCGATCACGAGTGTTTTTCCGAATTTGGATAGCATAACCGATAGATTCGCAGCCACGGTGGTTTTTCCAACTCCACCCTTACCGGAGCATATCGCAATTACTGGCATTTACCCCACCATTGGCTAAATGATAAAATATATATTTTCTTTCATCATAGTAAAGTTGATGGCAAAAGTTAACATTGCGATAACGTTGGCTCTGATCACTTTGATCATACTTCCAGCTTCGGCTTTAACTTCTACGGATTTTAACGTTAAAATAGTCACGTTCGTTCACGATTATAATAAATACGTAACGAGGTGGAACAACGTCTTCAAGCAGGGTGAAACCCTTAAACTATATTTGGGTGTCGAAAATCTGAATAAGAACATAGGTGCGGTTGCTATAGATTTCGTAATATTCGTTAAAGATCCAAATAACTACGTAGTTTACAAGAAGGTCGTCAAAGTTAGGAAGCTCGGATACATCGATCACGTTTATACGGTTGTGGATATCCCCATCGGGAAAAACTGGCTTGACGGCAAATACACGATCGAAGCCTACGCGTTTGACGTTCTGAATTATACGGCAGTGTTGAAGAGCTATACGAGGTATAACATATTCTCAGCAAAAGGTGGTGGAGAAATAAAAACGATAAATAGAAAGAATGCGCCCTATGTTAAGAAGGAGATAACGTTTTACGTTAATTCTAATGCCGATACAACACCTCCGAACAGGTTTGTTATCTTCGATTCCCAGTTCGGATCCAGAGTTTTGCCCGTTAATGTCCCGAACAAGCTTGAAGTTTCGGTTCTGAACAACTTCGACAAAGATGGCGAGATAAAGATCGGGCTGAAGGTTGATGGTATAATTAAAGAGGTTAAGGTCGTGGACTTGAAGGGTTATGAAGTCAAAAGGGTTGGATTTACGGTTCCTCCGCTTTCTAAGGGAACACATAAGATCGAGATAGTAGCTTTCAGTAATCACGTCAAGTTCGCCGACACTCCGCCGATATTCATAAAGCCTCTACTTTACGATAAACCCATCCTGCTCGGGAAAGTTTACGATGGATGCATAATATATACTCCGAACAACTACGTGCTCGGTAGCGTGGGTATATCGGAGATAAACAACGTAGATGCAAAGTCCGCTGTAAGCGTGTTTAACGAGAGTGGCTATATTATGAACAGGGAATCCGCCGAAAGGGTTTTCACGAACATATTCGCCTACGCATACGTGAATTACATAAAGACCGGGACGATTACCGTTGCTCTGCTTAAGGGAAGCGATGAAAGAGCGGAGATAGTTCTCCCGAACTTGCTTGAATATGTAAAGAAAAAGACAAAAGCTCCGGTAGTATACTTGGGTGTCAGAGATTATTACCATCTTAGCGATGTTAAAGTTCTGATATACGTTGGAAACGGCGTTCCGAGGCTAAACATGCTTGACAGCTTCTTCAAGAATGGCGGTGTTCTCGTTATAGATAACACCGGATACTGGAATGACTTAGCCAGTTCAATCGATGCTCAGGCGTGCTTCATGAAGAACTGGAGCGGTCTGCATTATTCGGATGAACTTTACAAGTCTTACTACGATTTCAACGTCAATAAAGTCGTTACCATAACAATCAGGAAACACATACCACCGAGGTTCGTGTATTCTGATTTGAACATCGATAAGTTCATCACTGATGTCGGATCACCAGTAACGATCTCGTTTAAGGTTAAGAACATCGGCGGAACAGGAAGGGAAAAGGTTGAAGTTAAGGTGAACAATCGAGTGGTATTCAGCAGAGAGATAGAGCTCAAGAAGGGTGAAGAAAAGACGATTTCGTTCAAATACACACCCATGAGCGAGGGAAGCTACAAGGTTCAGATAGTCGGAACGGATTTGATTAAGATATTCTTTGCAAAGGGTAAAACTGAAGTTTCCGCCGAAAGGGTAATACCAACTCCAACGCCCGTTAAGGAGAAAAAGAAGGGTGCAGGGCTTGTTGTAGGTTCAGCGGCGTTATTGGCTGTCTTAGTGATAATTCGAATGCTCATGCGTGAGTAATTATGCTGTCAGATCTCGAAAGGGATGTTCTTGAGGCTGTAATTCTGGGGAAAAGGAAAATAGATCAGATTGCGGAATTCTGCGGAATTCCGGAGTTTACAGTGAATGAGATAGTTAAACGATTGATCGAGAAGGGATATCTATCCGATGAGATAGCCCCAACGGTAAAAGCCTACAGGGATCTGAAGTGGATCGATAGGAAGCATCTTCCGTCTTTTTACGGTGAAAATTTAACGAGGTTTTTCAAAATAATTCTAGATATTATTATAATTTTAACAATATTATTTTTGATTAAGAGCGCGCTATTTTAGGTTGAAAGGCGTGATCAAAATGCTTATAGTAATAGAGGGGATCGACGGTTCGGGAAAGACTACGATGGCTAAATTCATAGAGGAAGAGCTTAAAAAGAGAGGATACGATGTGGTTGTATTTAAGGAGCCGACGAACAGCGAATGGGGAAGAAGGATCAGGAAAGCATTCAAAAATAGAAATTTAAGGCCCGAGGATGAACTCGAATTATTTATAAAAGATAGAATTTGGGATGTAAAATATAATATTCTGCCAGCGCTTAAAGCCGGTAAGATCGTAGTGATGGATAGATACTACTATTCAACCATAGCCTACCAAGGTGCCTTAGGGATAGATCCGGACTATATAAGGAAGTTGAATGAAAAGATCGCACCGAAACCTGATTTGGTAATAATTCTGGATATAAAACCCGAAACGGCCTTGGAAAGAATTAGAATGAGGGGCGACAAACCAAACAGATTCGAAGATCTTGAATACCTGAGAAGGGTTCGGGAAATATTTTTATCTTTAAAAAATAAAAATATTATTATAATAGATGCTGAAAGGGACATGGAGGAGGTCAAATCCGATGTTCTCAACGTAGTTCTCAAATACATACGAGGGCAAAATTTATCTTACTAAATTTTTAATAATTATCTGAGCCGGGGTTGCAGAGCTCGGCACTGCGGGGGACTCGAGATCCCCTGCCCGTAAGGGTTCGTGGGTTCAAATCCCACCCCCGGCGTTTCTCATAACAGAAAATCCTCTTTTATAGCTTGGGCAACCTCTATACCCGCTTTTATGCTACCGTTCATGCTTCTCTCCGGATAATTCGGCGGAGAGGTCATTCCGGCAACGTAAAAACCTTTCAATTTTGTTCTATACGGCGTTATCTTTTTCAAATATCCTTTTTCATATATCGGACCGCTGTATTTAGCTTTAAAGATCCTGATCCAGTTTACATCCTCCTCACTCAGCCCGAATCTGCTAATTTCCCTAAGATAAAGCTTTCTTAGCTCATCGTTGCTCTTATTGAAAAGCCATCCGTTCGGAGTGGAATAGCTTGCAAGATATATTATATGTTCCCCGTAATCTTCGAACGGCATGAAATGCGTGTGTTCGATTATAGCTCCGAATATATTCGAATCCGCAACGTTCGTCCAATAGAGATCCTCGGTTACGGATTCCTTAGCCCCTATCAAAGCGCAGACAGAACTTTGATACTTAATTTCTTGAATTCCAGCCGCTTTTTTGATCTTTTCGTCGAGCGTGGGTAGTGGAGCCGTGTAGACTACGATGTCAAATCTCTCCCCGTTTACCTCAAACCCTTTACCGATCTTTTCTATCCTCCTCACTTCTTCCTTCCTTACGTTTAACCCTTCTCTCATCTTCTCTATTAGCCTATGGAATCCGTGCCTTATGTATCCCAGCTCCTCACCGCTAAGCTTTCTATTGCTTCTTATGGCAACCCTCGCAAGCAGCCAAGCATAACTTACATTCCCATAGTATTCCCCGAATTTAGCTTTAAGGAGGGGCATGAAGAATTTGTTTAGGATGTTCTCCCCAAGCTCTTCTTTAATTCCTTCAATCACACCTCTGTCATCTTCCTTTAAGTAATCCCTCCTCTTGCTTTTCAGCGTAAACACTGCAAGTTTTATTTTATCTATTAAACTCAGGTGAGGATACTTTAAAATCTCAATTGGAGTGTTCAGAGGATATATTTTCCCGTCGAAGGCGTATCCTATTCTCGCAATCCGCCAAGTAACCTTGAGACCCAAATTTTTCGCAAGCTCGATCAGCTCTCTATCACTCTTAAAGCAGTGATGATAAAACTTCTCGATGCAGTAATTTCCCGTGCAGTAGTAAGAAACCAGACCGCCTACATCGTTCTTTTCAAATATAACGACATCGGCATACCCTTCAAGATTTAAGGCGCAACTCATTCCAGCCAAGCCGGCACCCACTATTGCGACTTTCATCCACCGACACTAAACCCGAGATTTTAAAATGATCTGCCATTCATGAATTTAGGATAACCGAAAAATTCAAATACTTTTGAATATATATTCAATATCGTGTGGGGGTATGGAAGAGGAATGGGTAGGAGAAGAATGCAGAGAAGAAGGATGAGGTGCAGAAGAGGTAGGAGATGGCTCGGATTCCAGTTACCTTCCATAAGGCTTCCGATAAGACTTCCAAGCATCAGGAGAGCCGAAGAAGATGAAAAGGTTCGGCAGATATACGAGCTACTTCCAAAAAGAGATTGCGGAGCCTGCGGATATGAAAGCTGTTACGAATGCGCTCTTGCCATAGCGAGCGGTGAAGCGCCGACTGATGCTTGCAGAATAGTCGGAAAGAAAATTGCTCCCGAAGTTGAAAGGATATTGAGGAGGTGATGGGCATGTGGTGGAGGTGGAAGAGGTATCCCGGCTTCGGTCCTTGGAGTCACCTCCCACCTTGGGAAAGACCCGGCTGGAAGTTCGGAAGGGGTAGATGCTGGTGGCTCTTTGCGAATCCGGAGTATATGGAACAGTATTCAGGTCTTTCCAAGGAGGAAGAACTGAGAATGCTCGAGGAGATGGAGAGGTATTTGGAGGAAGAGCTGAGAATGATTAGAAGGAGGATTAAAGAGCTAAGAGGGGAGCGCTAAATTTTTTTATTTTATACACCTCAACCTTTTTCAGAATCCGTCGTAAAGTCTCGAACATAGAAATTCCGGAAGTCCCGCTCTTCTTACGGCTTCGCAAACCTCTTCTATATCGTATTCAACCCTCTTAAGCAGAACCTTGTCCTTTTCCGTATCGTATATCGCGAAAGCCGAGCGGGGGTCTCCGTCTCTCGGCTGTCCGACGCTACCGGGGTTTAAGAAGAAGTAACCGTCAAGCTCTCTGATGAACTGGATGTGAGTATGTCCAACAACTATGTTCCTCTTGAGCATTCTTAGGAATTCGACAACCATGGGATCCTCGGGAAATATATAAACTTCAAAAGCCGTTTCGTCATCCGCCGGAATGCCGTGATAAACGCTGAACCATTCCGTTTCGATCTTTATCGGAAGTTTCGACAACCATTCCAAATACTCCTTTTTCAGATGCCTTCTCGTCCACCTTCCCGCTTCTTCCGCATAAGGGTTGAACCCCGAAAAGTCGTTGTTTGCCACAGCGTAGTCGTGATTGCCCATAACGCTCTCTATTCCTTCTTTGATGAATATCTCGATTACCTCATTTGGGAAGGGGTAGTAACCCACCACATCTCCGGCGCAGTATATCTTATCGCATTGGTTGAGTTTGTCGAGAACCACTTCAAACGCTATTAAGTTTCCATGGATATCTGAAACTATCCCGATCTTCATATGAGTATTTACTAAAAAGTTGTTTATTACAATACTCTGTTTTTAACTGTTTTTAAGTAAATTTAAATATCATAATTGAGAAATTCTTTATTGGTGATCGCCATGCGCGTGGAGTTGGGTGAGCTGTATAAGTATTCCATATACGAGTCGGGAGAGTGCATAGAACTTAGACTCTACGAGAACAGATGCGGAAAGGAGAAGGACTTTGAATGGGGAATTGCCGGAGAAATTATAGCTAAGAGGGTAAAAGAAATAAAAGGTGTGGATTGCGCCTGCTATTCACCGACTCTCCAGCGCTTGTGTGTAAAGATTCCCAAGAACACCGAGGGTTTGGATGCGATCGTCAGGGCTGTTCTCGACATAGCGGGCGAGGTTATGATGCAGTGCATGACCGCAACCGGCAAAGCCAAGCTCGTTCTTGATGAGCTTGGTATTAAGCCCGTTTCTTAAATTTTTATTCAATTTTGACATTTTTGGTTAGCCCTATCTTTTCACACTTAAGGGATGCAATCGCTAAGTATTATCCAAAAGTCTTAAAAGATTTGAAGGTTCAGAAGGCTTGATGCTCGACGAAGAATATTTGGATATCACGTTCCTCAAAGAGAACGGTTTTATTAGAAAAAGATGTCCACTCTGCGGAAAGCACTTCTGGACGGCAGATGAGAGCAGAGAGATATGCGGAGATCCTCCCTGCGGTAGCTACGAGTTCATTGGTAATCCCATTTTCAAAAGAAGATTTACGCTGGATGAAATGAGAGAATTTTATCTAAGCTTCTTCGAAAAGAGGGGGCACGAAAGAATAGAGAGGTATCCAGTAATTGCAAGGTGGAGAGACGATATCTATTTAACGATCGCATCCATAGCGGATTTTCAGCCGTTCGTAACTTCCGGAGTAGCTCCTCCACCGGCAAACCCTCTTACGATATCTCAGCCGTGCATAAGAATGGACGATCTTGACAGCGTTGGAAGAACCGGTAGACATCTAACGCTCTTCGAAATGATGGCTCATCACGCATTTAACTATCCAAATCAGCACGTATATTGGAAGAACGAGACAGTTCAATACTGCACCGAGCTTCTGAGTGAATTGGGCGTTCCTAAGGAGAAGATAGTTTACAAGGAGGAACCTTGGGTCGGAGGAGGTAATGCCGGACCATGCTTGGAAGCAATAGTCGGAGGAATCGAGCTCGCTACTTTGGTTTTCATGAATTTGGTTGAAGATGAGAACGGGGATATCGAACTCAAGGGCTTGAGGTTCAGGAAGATGGAAAACTACATCGTCGACACCGGATACGGACTTGAGAGGTTCGTCTGGGCGAGCCAAGGGACTCCAACTGTTTATGATGCCATCTTTCCGGAGGTCGTGGAGACGATAATAGATAACAGCAACATCGGATTCGAGAGGGATGAGGAAGTGGAAAGGATAATCGCAGAAAGTTCAAAGCTTGCGGGAGTTATGGGTGAGCTTAGAGGGGAGAAGCTTATCCAGATGCGCAGACGGGTTGCGGATAAGTTGGGAATAAGTCTGGAAAAGCTTGAGAGCATAGTTGTTCCGATGGAGAAGGTTTACGCCTTAGCGGATCACACGAGAGCTATCCTGTTCATGCTCGGAGACGGCTTGGTTCCTTCAAACGCCGGAGCGGGATATTTGGCGAGGTTGATGATAAGAAGAAGCTTAAGGCTTGCGGAGGAAATCGGGCTGAACCTAACGCTTTTCGATCTTGTAGAATTGCACAGGAAAATAATGAAGGCTTTCGAGTTCGAAGTTCCTATGGAGATAATCCACGAAATTCTGGAACTCGAAGAGGAAAGATATAAGAGAACGATATCCAAGGGTATCAAGCTCGTAGAAAGGGTGATTCAGAGGAAGAAGAGGATTGATAAGGATGATCTAATTGAGTTCTACGATTCTCACGGCGTTCCGCCGGAACTTGTAGTTAAGATTGCTGAGGAAAAGGGTGTTGAAGTTGAGATTCCGAAGGATTTCTACGCTGAGCTTGCAAGCAGGCATGCGAAAGCTGAGAGGAAGGTTAAGCCGAAGTTGCTTAAGAGGAAGTAT
>JALWBF010000088.1:27885-32436 GCA_027016055.1 Archaeoglobaceae archaeon
TCCCAAGCTGTTCGAATTCGAAGCGGAAGTGATAGGAATTGAAGGAGAATACGTAATTCTAAACCGATCAGCATTCTATCCTGAAAGCGGAGGTCAGGATTACGATACCGGATTTCTCATCGTCAATGGTGCAAAAATTCCGGTTAAGGCTGTATTTGAGGAGGATGGAGTCGTTTTGCATAGGGTTGAGGATTCAAGCAAGTTTGAAGTCGGCGCGAAGGTTAAGGGGATAATAGATGCCGAAAGAAGGCTCAGACACATGCGACATCACTCCGCAACGCATATACTTTTGCACGTTTTGAGGAAGAAGCTCGGAAATCATGTATGGCAGGCTGGTGCAAGGAAGGAATTCTCAAAGGCGAGGTTGGATGTAACGCATTATAAGAAGCCGAGCGAGGAGGAGATCAGAGAAATCGAGAGGCTTGCAAATGCTGAAGTGCTGGCGAACAAGCCGGTTAGCTGGGAGTGGATGAACAGAATCGAAGCTGAAAGGAAGTTCGGTTTCAGGCTGTATCAGGGAGGAGTTCCGCCGGGAAAGGAGATAAGGATAGTTAAGGTGGGTGACGACGTCCAAGCTTGCGGTGGAACTCACTGCAACACAACCGGCGAGATAGGATTAATAAAGATCATGAGGGTCGAATCTATTCAGGATGGGGTTATAAGATTCGAATTCTGTGCCGGCGAAGCAGCTTTGGATTACATAGCCCAGCAGGAGAGTTTGTTAAGGCATGCAAGCGAGATACTCAGAGTAGAACCGGCGAAGCTTCCGAGCACTGTTGAAAGGTTCTTCGAAGAGTGGAAGGAGCAGAGGAAGGAGATCGAGAGGCTTAAGAGGGAGATAGCCGAGATAAAGGCTGAAATGCTGATTGTGAATGCTGAGGAGTTCGATTCGATAAAAGTAGTGGCTGAGGTTATAAATGCTGACATGAAGGAGCTGATCAAACTCGGAGAGGTCTTAGCTGAGAAGGGTTGCGTTGGATGTCTGATGAGTTCGGAGGGCAAGGTTAGGGTCGTTACCTTCAGCGGAGATAACAGAATTGATGCGAGAGAACTGATGAAAGAAATAGGTAGGCGTATAAAGGGAAGCGGAGGAGGTAAGCCGAAGCTCGCTCAGGGAGCGGGACAGAGGGCTTTGAGTAGGGATGAAATAATGAACGTAATCTTCAGCTACCTAAGTAGAGTTTTATGAAAGCGGTAGAGCTTAAGGATGTCGTAAAGAAGTTCGGAAAATTCAAGGCTTTGGACGGAATTACTCTATCGATCGAAAGGGGTGAATCTATTGCCTTGCTCGGCCCAAACGGAGCTGGCAAGACGACGATAGTTAAGCTGATCAGTGGGTTGCTTAAGCCTACGAAAGGAGAAGTCAAAGTTTTCGGCAAGGTTCCGTGGAAGAACTACGAGGTAAGGAGGATGATGGGCATAGTTTCCCACAACACATTCTTATACGATGATTTAACAGCCTACGAGAACCTGCAATTTTACTGCAGGCTTTACGATGCAGACGAAGGCAGGATAGATGAAGTCCTTGAATTCTTCGGACTGAAGAGCAGAAAGCACGATCTCGTTAGGAACTTCTCAAGAGGAATGAAGCAGAGGCTTTCCATTGCAAGGGCTATTCTGCATGATCCACTTCTGCTTATACTGGACGAACCCACAGCCGGTTTGGATATAGAAGGCAGGAGGGAGCTGATGGAATACGTTGCGAAGGTTGGAAGGGAAAAGACGATAATATTCACGACACACAACGTTAAGGAGGCTGAGGAGATCTGCGAGAAGGTTGCGATAATATGCAACGGCAAATTAATCCACTTCGGCGAAATCGAGAGCGATCTTGAGAAGGTTTACCTAAGGGCTGTCGGCTATGAAGGCACTTGAAGTTGCGAAGAAGGATCTCAGGATAGAGTTCAGGACTAAGGGGACTCTGAATCTCATGATTTTATTCGCCTTGGTTACGTCGATGATGTTCAGCGTTTCAATTCCGATGAGCTTGGCTGAAAAGGTAGCACCGTCATTACTATGGCTCGTTTTCATATTCGTCGGCATGCTAGGATATAGCAGGGCTTTTTTGAAGGAGGTGGAAACGGAAACCTTGGAAGGTTTGAAGATATCCCCAATAGCACCGACGAGCGTTTTAATTGGAAAAATTTTATATAATTTAGTTTTGATGATTCTGATCGAAATAATAATTCTGCCAATATTCATCGGACTCTTCAATTTGGACGTGGCGAATCCTATTATGATGCTAGTAGCCATAACGATAGGAAACGTTGGCTTCGTTATAGTGGTTTCATCCCTTTCAATTTTAGTCATAAAATCGAAGATGAGGGAGATGCTTCTGCCGGTTCTGATATTCCCGATAGTCTTTCCGATAATAACGTCCACGATTTTAGCCGTTAGGAAATCTATCGTCGGCAATTTGGAAGGAATACTCAGCCCAATTGCATTGATTGTCGGATTTAGCATAATCATGTTTGTTGTGGCTTGCTTAACGTTCGAATACGCATTTTCAGACTGATTTATAAATTATTATTTTTAATTTGTTATACACCAAGTATTACAAAATGAAATACAAATTTATTTATCATGTAAGAAACTTTTATAAGCAGATATGATGAGCGATCATGTTAGTATGCCAGCTGTATTTGATAAAGTTTTACCAACTTTAAACGGTATGAGAACGAGAATAGTTTGCAAACGACCCTTTATTAGAGACCTAATTTTAGCGCGAATAATATTGCCGTATTTTTCCGATAAAAGAACTTTTATAATTATTTATTCCGAAGCATTATATAGGAAATTTACAAAATTTTTTGAAAGCTTGCTGTTGAAATGTCCGGATTTGAATTCGACAGCCGATAATTTAAACGTAATTAAGGTTGGGAAGAGTCTCGAATGCAAATTCGGACATCTGTTTGCATTTATAGAGCAGGGGGATCCACTTGAGGAGGCTAACGAGCTTATAAGGTGTTTGGACGGGCTAAAAGATGATGACGTTCTGATCATGCATTCGAGCATGGGCTTCTTCTTCGAACTCCTCGGCGACAACAATATTAAAGAAATTTTGGAGATCTTCAGCAGTCTTCCGAGCGATATAACGCTCATCGGCTTTAAATCGGGAGAAAGAACTATAGATTCCTTAATAAACGAGCTATACGACATAATCGTCAGAATTCATCAGGATTCCATGATCGATGAGCTTCATTACGTTGTAAGCGTTGAATGGACTTTTAGCGATAGCTTAAGGGAGTTCGGAAGGTTTAGAATTAAAGATGGCAACATAGCGGATCTCTAAAACATATCGCTGATGTGGGAAACCTTGATTCCGGACTTAATCAGGGTGTTGTATACATCCCTATCGGCGGTAACGTAGATTTCCCCCAAATGATTAGAAAGAACGACGCAAGATGCAACTGCAAAATTGATTTTCAAAAATCTGCAAACCTTTACGACTTCCGCGAGCAAATGTCCCTCCAATTTTATAGAAATGAACTTAAGATATTCCGAAGATAGGTGAACGAGCTTCGACGCTATATCGGAAGGAATATCGCTTTCCACAAGCTTTATGCAGACATCGTAAATCACGACATCCGGAACCTTCAAATTTATGCTTCCCTTTTCGAACTCCTCCCTAAGCTTTAAACATTCCTTCTCGAACTCTCCGCCTTTTATGAGCCAATTTAAAATGATTGAGGAATCGATGATCATACTCCCTCGGCAGCTCTATTCTTCAAATCTTCGATCTCGCTCCATATCTTCTTCATCTTCTCTCTACTTATCTTATCCTCGATAGCCTTCCGCAGGTATTCACTCCAATTTACTTCTACTTTACTCATCTCCTCTTTTAACCTTTCAGGAACCCTCAACGATATAATTACGTCTTTCTTCTTTTCCTTACCCATATGATACAAGTTAAGGGTAAAAATATTTATAGCTTATGATATACACATCAGAAATTATTTTACAAACATTTTTGTATATTTATTTGTATTACTCAATGTAAATCTTATCGATATCTCAAAATAATTCAAAAAATTTTGGTGTAGATATCATCATAATTTTCAACGCAAAACCTTATATTGTCCTTGGCAGATGACATATATGGACTCGAAAGTTAGAATATCCGATTTTTTGCTCTTTCAGAAGGACGGTAGCGAACATTATACCGGCTACGCCAACTATTTCGGCATCGAAAGACATAGCTGTATAATAAGAAAGACCGAAAATAAGTATGTCGTTTTGGTTCAAGACAAAAACAGATGGATTCAGATAGGACTGTTCTATCCGCAGAAACCGGAAAAGGTGAAGGGTGCCAAGGATTACGATTTGATCGGGTTAATCTGGACTCCCGAGCACACTTTTTTCTTGTTAAAAGATGGAAACAGGTTTTTAGGACTTTAGCTTCTTAGCCTTTCTTTTAATCGGCTCGGTCATTATCGGCTTTTCCTTAATGAGTCCTTCCGGCTTGTAGAACAGTATCAGAAGCATGAGGACTCCGAAGAGTATGTATTCGAGCCAGACCGCTTCGATCGGCCAACGCAACCCCGAACCTAT
>JALWBF010000089.1 GCA_027016055.1 Archaeoglobaceae archaeon
GGTCAGCAGAAACCTCATACGAACACCTCAAGGAGGAGCTACTTCTCTGATATCGGAAGGCTTGAGCGTCAGAACGAGCTTGGACTCGATAGCTTCCTTGATAACCCTCTGCTCGAATGCAGGACTTATGACCTTCTTGAGGGCGTTTCTTATGGCCTTGCTCGCCAGCGTGGTATAGAAGAAGTCCTGATTCGAAGCTCTCTCGGCAATTCCGACGACCTTGACGTTGTGAGCTTTGTCGACCACGAAAGCCTTGGCGACTACTTTGCCGCCGATTTCCTCGAACTTTACGTCCTCGATTTCAATGTTGCCTTGGTATAGCATCGCCTGAACCCATCCCCTGATCGAAAGCTCGAACCTCGTTCCGTTCTTAGTCGGAATTTCGTAGACGAGTGGAACTGAGCCGGCGACGTACTCCTTTATAGCTATCTGCTCATCTAAATCATCAAGTTTCTTTACTATCTGTAGTTCAGTAGTCTGAGCATTCTTGACGAAGTTGATTGCTCTCTTCTTTCCCTCTTCCGGAGTCTCTTTGGGCTTTGTTTCTGTTGATTTTGACTTTTCAACTTCTCCGCCGTCGTTCTGCCTGAGGTAAAAGAACATCGAGGCTATGTGGACGCAGGGCTTTCCTTCATCGTACTGCAGGCAGGTGCACTTGCCCCAGACTTCTCCGTTCTTTTCATCAATTCTGACCAGACACTCCGCATCGCTGAACTTTCCCAAATATGCTCCGAGACCGTTGTACGGTTTTACTTCCTCGGGCTGTATTAGTTGCCCTTCAGACATCTTCTCCACTACCGGCAGCAGATACGGAAACGCCTTCAGTTCCGACAAACTAACTTCTCCCGACACCTAAAACCACCTCCAATTAGGAAATTAAAACGACGTCAAAACGCTCGGTATCGATTATACCGTCGTAGCTTCTGCAGTAGTTGATTAGATCCTGAATCTCCGAGATCAGAGCGTCAATTCTCTCCTTGATGTCCTTCGGAACGTTGTACTTCTTAGCGAACTTCAAAGCGGCTCTAGCCGAGTTGAGGTCTCTCAGAAATTCGAGCAGGTCTAACTTTCTGCCGAGTTCATTTGAGCACTTCTCGCAGATCCAGACGTCGTGATACATCTGCCAGCCCGCCGGAACTAGGAGTTTGTCCGTCTCCACAATCTTCCCGCAGAGTATGCACTCGTATTCCATCTTGACACCCTCCATCATTTAATTTCATATTAAGTACTATAGTTTCAAACAACCTCATTAGTTTCATTTATGGAACTTGAAGTATATAAGAGTTCCGATAGCGATATCATAGTATCAAAAATGAAACCAAATTATAAAAATTCGTTTAGGAGAACTAAATCAGTAAAGTAAGAGGTGATATGATGGTAAATATGAAAAACATTGTACGAACGGTAACTGTCTGCTTTGCTGAAGGTGTGATAGCAATAATGACTGGACACAACATAGGAGTATGCTTTACTGAAATTGCAAAAACGGTTGGTGAAGAGCTTTACGAATATCTTGAAAAAAGGTTTTCATCCAAGAAAGATTATGAATATCATTGGAACGGAATTAATTGTAATAGGACTGAAGAACCCTTAACAGCAGATGACATAATCCTCGAGTTGAATAAAGAGGATTATCACAATGAAAGTCTTGAGTTTTTCGGCAATACATGGATGTTTGATGGTAGTCTCGAGAATGATTATGTAACAATCGACTCTGACGAATTGGACTGTTGTTATATCATTCCTGTAAGGAGGTGAGCATAATTATGGATGAGCAAAAGATATACCAGTTCTTTATAGAATTGCTTAAATTATATCACAGATTTTTATCCGAATGGAAGAGTATGCTCAAGAAGTACGGTGACTTGGCTAGGGCTTTAGGCCAACAAGATGTTTTATTTAGCTATATCATGAAATTACCCGACGATAAGCTTGGAAAGGTATTTAAAGGTTATATGTTGTTAGCTAAATACTCCCAAAAGATTAGCAAAATGACCGAACTGACCGAAGCTGAGATTGATGAAATTTTGAAATCCATTGAAGAGGGAATTAAAATCATGGAAGGTGAAAAAGATGAATCAAGTAATGCAAGTTAGAGCTGTAGATAAGCTCAGTAAATCTGTAAATCTTTCATTATTAAACGTATTTATCATGAGCATACTATCTGGTTTACGCTCTATACTATGTCAATTCTATACCCCAACTCCTCCAAAGGAATTAAAGAAATATATGAAACCTACTGACGATTCACCAGAGGATTACATGAATAGGGCTAGTAATCACTTATTAAAGGCATACTCTCTTTATTTTGAAGGTATTGAAGATGAGGCATGTGAGGAGGCTTGGAGAGCAACTATTGATGCACTTAACGCCTTGTCCGTAGCTTTCTGGAAACATCGCATTGAAAGTCATAAAGGTTTGGGAATATTCGTAGATTGGTTATACGAAGAGGCTATAGCAGATATTAGAGATGAGTACGGGAACGCTTCATCGTTGCACGCCCATTATTATCATTTAGATTATCTCGGAAGAGCGACCATATTTGCTAATATACAGCAGGTAGAAAGATTAATCGCTAAGATAAAAGAAGCTTATAGTGAAATTCTCCCAGAAATCGGCAGATACGTTGGAACGATACCGTTGCCGATACCGGTAATTGAGCGTAGGTAAATTTAATAACAAAAAAGTTAAAAATTATTCTTTTTCATAACTTTTGTTGGTGACGTTCTATGTTAAAGCAGAATATAGGGATTAGAGAAGAAGCTAGAGCTTTTCTGAGCGACATAGAGTACGTAGATCTTCAGCTTAAATTGGCTAAAGAAGTACTTTCTAAGGCTAGATTTGCAAAAAAGATGGAGGAGAAAGTATCGTATCTTCTTGTCTTGTCCTCAATAATTAGTGATTGTTTGGAGGTTCTGGGGGTGAAAAGATGGGAGAGCCAGTTGAGGTAAAAATCGCTGGTTTAGAGGAAACAGATATTAAAAAATTAGTTGACAACTTGAATAAGCTTGTTGAGAATATGAATAAGTTCTTTGAGACATCTTTTACGTCAACAGGGAGGCTTAAGGTATCTACTATACCAGTCCCAATAGGAGATACTGAGGAAATGATCGATAGTCTCAAGGAGTTACCAGAGTTGATAAAGGAATTAACGCAGGAGATTAGAGAGCTTAGAGAGACAATTAAAGTCGAAAGAAGAGAATTAGATAAAGAAAAGAAACAAT
>JALWBF010000090.1 GCA_027016055.1 Archaeoglobaceae archaeon
CGCCCGTTGCTATGAAAACCTCTCCATCTATCTTCCCATCGCTCGAATTCCATGCGGTCGGCGATATAGCGGATAGATCGTGCCCGATTATCGGTATCTTGATCCTCATATCCGCCCACTGCTTCACTAAGGGAATACCGCTTACGTGGGCGAGCAGTGTTATTATGACGTCCGCATGCTTCTCCTTCGCTTCAAGCAGAACCGATGTAAAGTCCTCCGATTCCTTGGACATAGCCTTATCCATAACTATTTTGTAGCCGTGCTTTTCAAGCATAGGCTTTAGGACCTTCATAACCCCGTTATCCCATTTCGCTCCATCCCTGATTATAGCCACTCTCGTCCAGTTCTTCTTAAGTTCACCGTTGAAGTAGTTGTTCAGGACGTCGAATATGTCGTAAGCAAAAGTCGTTCCGTTTAGAGTTCCGGCCCTGAAGAAGTATTTGTAGTGCTCGTAATTCTTAACGACGCAATCTGTCAGCGAAGGAGCGGCTCCGTCGGCAAGCCAAACCGTTTTTGTTTCCGCGATTATCGGCTGAACCGCAATCGTAACACCGCTCGCAAAGCCGCCTATTATAACCTTACATCCCTCATCCTGAATAAGATGCCTTAAAGCCGTTGTTGCTTTATTCTGATCCATTCCGGTATCAGCTGAGATCACGACAACCTTCCTTCCCAAAATTCCGCCTTCTTCGTTTATAACCTTTGCAGCCAACTCAACAGCCTTTTTTTCAGCTATGCCGAAGACGGTGTTCATGGGGCCAATAACTCCGACCTTGATTACTTTCTCCTCAGCCGTCGGCTTAACTTTTGTTTTTTCCGAAGGCGTAACCGTTTTCTGAGCGCATCCGGTGAGTAGCAAAACAAAAATGAGCAAAATCGCGAGCTTCTTCATCATATCACCTCATCGAGCCTAACGAGTCTCTTCGCCTTACCCTCAAACCTCTCCAAGCTCCCGAACGGAACGGCTACAAGCTTAGGCTTAAATCCCAAAAACTCCTTAATATCCCTTTCAATGGCCGGAATTAGGCTTTCATCACCTTCGAAAACGATCCTAATTCCGTTTCCAACCTCTATCTTGTAATGGACTACGCCATAGCTTGCGAGGATCTCTTCGACATCGGATGGATAGAACTTGACGCCCTTATATATGATCATGTCATCAGTCCTACCCTTTATCCTCTTCATAGTCATGTGCTCTATTCCGCACTCGCACTTGTCTCTGTATGCTATGGCACTAACCTCACCGCTTCTGTAACGAATCAGGGGCATCGCTTCCCTGTTCAAAGATGTATAAACGACTTCTCCCTCCTTCCCATCGTCGACAACTTCCCCCGTTTCCGGATCGATTATCTCGACTATGTAGTTGTCTTCCCACATGTGCAGACCGTTTCTCTCCGGACACTCAAAGCCTACAGTCCCGACGCCGCCCATCTCCGTAAGTCCGGGGATATCGTATGTTCTGACCTCAAATATCTCTTCTATCCTCTTCCTCATCTCGTCGCTCCAAGGCTCAGCTCCGAGCAACATCTTCTGCAAACTCAAGGATTTAACGTCGATACCCATCTCCTGAGCCACTTCTGCTAATCTCAACGGATAGCTTGCGGTTGCGCATAACACGGTTGTTCCGAAATCCCTCATGAATCTGAGCTGATTTCTCGTGTTTCCCGGGCCAATGGGAATTACGAAGGCGTTTATCGCATCGGCTGCGAAGTGAAATCCGAAGCCTCCGTTCCAAAGGCCGAAGGCGGGAGTAATCTGGATGACATCCTTCGATGTAATTTCGGCTAAATAGAAGGCTCTGAGCATCATCTCCTTCCACTGCTCGACATCCTTGCGCGTGTATGGAATGATTACCGGCTGACCGGTCGTTCCTCCGCTCATCTGGATTCTAACAACCTCCTCCTTCGGAACGCAGCACATCTTGAGGGGATAAGCGTTTCTCAAATCCTGTTTCGTAGTGAAAGGAAGCTTCTCGATATCCTCAACCTTCCTTATTTTGTCAACATCTATCCCGGCTTCCTTGAACTTCTTTCTGTAAAACGGGCATCTCCAGAATGCGTATCGGATGATACTTCGGAATCTGCGCTCCTTTATTGCTTCGATCTCTTTTCTCGACATGTATATACCTTCTTTAATGCCTGACATCATCGATGAAAGATCGATCGTGCGTATATAAATCTTTCTCATTTTACGGGTTTAATTCCAAAAAATAAGATTTATCCAATTTTATGGGATTATGGTTATAAATAATAATAATTTTCATTTTTGAAATTTTATTTAAAAATATTATAATTTATTGGATTGTGAGGTTGAAGCCTAACCTTTCCAATCGATTTTTAAACTATGTTACGCAGTAAATTTTTAATGAAGAATAAGGTTATAATTTTAATTATATTAACATTGATTTCAATATATACATATAGGATTAACCATAATAATGAAATAAAAATAGCTGGCGGACTTGTTAATCATCACATATATCTGAGACCCGGCGAAACCGGAAGGACTGAATTCGTGATATATACGGCGAAAACGGGAAGAGTTAGGTTTGAAGCTTACGAAGTATCTGGGGTTGGGGATACTCGTAAGATTGAAAGCGAATTTGTCGTGGGCGTAATTCCGTCTGAGGCTGAATTAAAACCGAATAGGAACATTTTCAGAGTAATCGTTAAGACCTATGCAAATTCGAGCGGATCGCACACATTCTTAATCCGTGCAATCGTTGATGGAAAAACGATAGAAGACTGGCTTAGGGTTTTAGTAGCTAAAAGTCCCAATCCGTGCTTCGCTTCGCTTTATCCGCCGGAAATCGATCATCCAAATGCGGTGAAGGTGAAAGCAGGAGAAAGTGCGGAAGTTAGCATCGTTCTGCATACCAGAGAATCCCAACCGGGAACAGTAAGGTTTACGGTTTACAGGGTTAAGGAAGTTTACAAAAAGAAGGAGATACCGATGCCGAACGGGTTGAGCGTTGAGGTAATTCCGCCGGAGCGACTCGTAAGTCCTCACGGCACTTATATCTTTAAATTAAGGATAAGCACAGATCGTTCGCTCCGTCGCGGAAGATACGTTTTCTGCATAAATTTCTCCGGAACAATAGGAAGGGGCTGGAGCTGGATAACGGTGAATGTTATATGAAGATCGTAATCGATAGAAAGACGATCTTCGCTTTAGCCTCCAATACTAGAATAGAGATACTTAAGAGACTGAATGACAGAAGGATGACTCTAACGGAGCTATCTGAAAGCCTTAACATGGCAAAAACGACGGTTAAGGAACATTTGGATAAGCTGGTGGAAGCTGAACTCGTCAGAAGGGTTGACGAAGGCAGAAAGTGGATATACTACGAGCTTACGGAAAAGGGGAGAAAAATACTATACCCAGACGATCTAACAAGGATAATTTTGCTTTTATCTGCTTTAGCCTGCATGCTACTCGGTTCCTTCGAAGTGTTCAGATTCTTCACAATTAAAACATCAACGATTCCAGCTATTCCCGTTCCCGCTCCCATTCGGCCTCATGCAGTTCAAACATCTCCGGAAATTCATCTGCTGATAGGTTTAACTTCGATCGCGATAGGCTTAATTTTGATATATTTTGTGATGTCAGACAGCCCCTAATTCATCACGATTCAGAGCTCAGGGGGCTTCATCATCCGCAAGAAGTTCAACGGAAAGTATAATAGACTTAACGCACCGCTAAACTCGATGGAAATAATCCTCGTAGGAACAGCACACGTATCTAAGAAGAGCATAGAGGAGACCAAAAGGGTTATCGAGGAAGTAAAGCCTCAAGCCGTTGCTGTGGAGTTGTGCTACAAGAGGTTTTTGGCGTTAACCCAGAAGAAGCCTCAGGAGATATCGGTTACAGATGTAATAAAAAAGGGAGATGTAGCTCTTGTTCTATTTCAGCTACTCCTCTCATACTTCCAAAGGAGGATCGGTGAGGAATACGGCGTCAAGCCCGGAGCGGAAATGCTTGCCGCAATAGAAAAGGCAAAAGAAATCGGAGCAGACGTTTTGCTCATCGACAGGGATATCGCGATCACGTTCAAGAGGTTCTGGAATTCTCTGTCCATCTTCGAGAAGATCAGGCTGGTTTTCCACATATTCAAAGGTTTGTTCGGGGATGACGAAATTAGCGTGGATGAAATGCTGAAGGAGGATATCCTCGAAAGACTCGTTAAAGAGTTCAGAGACATAGCTCCATCGGCAGCGAAGGTTCTGATAGATGAAAGAGACGCATATATGGCATCGAAGCTTATCGAAGCATCTAAGAGATACGAAAAGATAGTTGCGGTAGTTGGTGCTGGGCATAAGAAGGGGATCGAAAGGTATTTGAAAAATCCCGAGCTTCTGCCGGATTTAAGAGAGCTTGAAAGCGTTAAGGAGGGGAAACTCAGCATTTTCAAAGTTGCGAGCTTAGCGATAATAGCCTTTGTCATTCTGACCTTCATAGCTGTTCTTACGACCATGAACTCCGAAGTGATAATGAAAGCCTTCCTTTATTGGTTTTTAATAAACGGAATTCTCTCCGCAATCGGCGCTCTAATCGCTGGTGGTCATCCAATTTCCGCTTTGGCTGCATTCCTTTCGGCTTGGCTTACATCCCTAAACCCCATGATCGCAGCCGGCTGGGTTTCTGGGATAGTCGAGGCTAAGATAAGAAAGCCGACCTCACAAGATTTGGAGGAACTTACGAAGGCCGAAAGCATCCGGGAGCTTATGAAGAACAGGGTTTTCAGGATATTACTCGTAGCCGCTCTGACTAACGTGGGAAGCATGATAGGAACGATATACGGAGCCTACATGATTGCGCAAATTACCGGAATAAATATTCCCGAAATTATAAAGAATAATTTATACGGGTTGCTGAAGAGAATAATCTAATAGCCTTAGCAGAGAAAACTATTTTACCGCCAAGATGTAGCTCATAACGATGTGGAAGAAGATAGTCGAAAAGTTTGAGAGGTATCCCTCCCAAATTGTGGTAGCTAAGGAGTTTTTGAGATTGGGAATTTCGGTCAGAAATGGGAAGGCTTATTGCGGTGATATTGAGCTCGTTCCAACTAAGATCGCGGAAGCATTGAATGTTGACAGGAAGGTCGTCGTTTCTGCAATTCAAAATATAGAGAGCGATGAAGAGTTGAGGAAGGTCTTCTCATCCCTAAAGCCGGTCGCTAATATCGCGGAGGTTGCGAGGATACTGGGCTTCGGAGTGCTCGAAGTTTACGCGGAAAGCTACAAGGTTGGAATAGTTGCCGGAATAACGTCTATACTGGCTAGGGAAGGAATATCGATAAGATTTATACTCGCGGAAGATCCCGAGCTAAGCGTCGAATCAAAGCTGACGATCGTTACCGATACGAAGATACCGGGAAGACTTGTGGATGAATTTTTAAAGGTTGACGGAGTTCAGAAGATCGTAATAAGTTAATTTATTTTTTATCGAGCACCGAGCGAAAATGTTTGAACATATTATATAAAAATATAATATTCTAAAATAGAAAATTTTAAATATGAGTTGATGCTTATTAGTATCATGATTATTGGAAGCGATTTCGGAGAGCTCACGAGAATGTTGGTTATTTCGAAAATGGATCTTGAAGCATACAACGCTCTACTGAAGCTTGCTGGGAATAAGGAAATTCTATGGGTGTCCTCGAATCCTTTTTTAGTCTCTAAAGCCGTTAAGGATCGAAAGGCAAAACTTTTCTCATTTAATACGCGCAGATTCAACTCGATAAGCTTGAATCCTACAAACTTGCAAGAAATACTGCTTCAGGTTTCGAGGAGCACAACTCCGAACTGCGTTGTGATAATGTCCTGCCTCTCGGAACTTCTGGCAATTCACGGACTGAACAAGCTTTACAGTTTTTTGTTGCATCTCATAGCTACGATTGAAGAGAAGGGCGGGATGATAATCGGTATGCTCATCGAAGGAGCTCAATCCAAGAGTGAGGAAATACTAATATCCACGCTGTTCGATACGACTTTAAAGTTAAAGGAACGCGGTAATGAGATCGTCTTGGTTCCTCTTACGAGCTTGGACAAAAGGAAATTAAGGCTTCCTGAACCCTTTACCGACGAAGTAAATCTCAGCACTACTCTTCCTTGAAGCCTTCGGGCTATGGAATTTTCTAAACCTGAAAAACGGCTTAAACTCGTTGAATAAGTTCTGAATCTCCTCACCTTGGAATATCTTGACCACGAAGCATCCACCCTGCACGAGCGTCTGCTTTGCTATGTTGAAAGCCGCCCTCGCCAAATCGACGGAAAGCAGATGATCTATCGTCCACTTTCCGGTTATTTTAGGCGATGCGTCGCACAGAACGACATCGAACTCCTCTCTGATCTTCTTTATTTCATCGAGGGTTTCAGGTTTCGTTATATCCCCTCTTATGAACGTAACACCCTCTATCGGCTTCATAGGATTTATATCCACCGCAACGACCTTCGATCCGAGCTCCACAGCCACCTGACTCCATCCTCCGGGCGATGCGCCTAAATCAAGAACCCAATCTCCTTCCTTAATTAACTTGAACGTTTTGTTCATCTGAAGAAGTTTGAAAGCCGCTCTGCTTCGGTATCCCAACTTCTTGGCTTTCCAGTAGTAGTAATCCCGACGATCCCTCTTCATCATAACTCTACGATCTCGCGTGAGGGGATATAAGCTTAACCTCAGGGTTCGACCAAAGTTCCGATTTCGGCGTAATCCCCCTCAACTACCCTCTTTATGTTTTCTGGCTCACCCAAGAACACGATCGTTCTAATCCCGCTTCTCTGAATGATCTTTATGGAAAGAACGTCGAGCGGAAAGTTTCCTCCGGCTTCAGCCGATAGCTTCAGAACGATCTTTAGCAGTTCATCCGCTTTGATCTTATCGAATCTTCTTGCGTTAGGATTCCTCCTCGGATCATCAGAGTAAATTCCGTCTACTGATGTAGCGTTCAGAAACAGATCGGCTTTGACGAACTCAGCCAGCAGTGCCGATGTTGCATCGGTCGTGTGCCCGGGAAAAGTTCCGCCCATCACAACCACGTTATGATTCAGAGATAGCTCGTAGGCTTCCCTGAAATCCTTAGGAATAACCTTCGGTGCATTGCTTAAAGCTGAACAAAGCAGCATCGCGTTAATTCTCGTAACTTCGATTCCTATGTAATCGCAAAGGGTGTTGTCGGCACCAAGCCTTTTGGCAGTTTTTATGTATTCCCTCGCAATTTTCCCGCCACCAACGACCACGAATACCTTGTTTCCCTCCGAAATTTCCTCAATAGCTTCGGCAAATCTTCTTATCCTTTCGGCATCGAAATCTCTCATTAAAACCGAACCGCCCAACGACAGAACTATCTTCATCCGGCTGAAGTTATCAACTGGAATTAAATCAATTTCGACGATTGTCCTTAGCCCGTCTTTGGTGATTCCGCAATACGAAGAAATCTGCAAGCGCTTGGCTTAGATATGAAATGGCAAATCTATACTGAGCGATCAAACGACGATCGGCGGAGATTGTTGCGGAATAGCAATTGCCCTCGATTTTCGAATTTTCGATAACTTCACCAATAACGTTAAATAATCAATATTAATTCTGACAAACATGGAATTCATTCTCATCTCCGGAAGGACGATGCATCAGGGTGAAACGCTCCATCAGAAGTGCAGTGAGGAGTATATGAAAGCGTGCGCCATCTGCGAGATGAATCCCGAAGATATGAAGGAATTGGGCGTCAAGGATGGTGATATCGTGAGGGTAAAGTCTGAAGCCGGAGAGGTTAACGTTTACGTTAAGCCTTGTGAGGGCTTGGACAGAGGGATAGTTTTCATACCGATGGGTCCTTGGGCTAACGCAGTAGTTCCGGCCGGAACGGATTCAACCGGAATGCCGAGCTTCAAGGGAATTAAGGTTAGGATTGAGAAATCCGATGGAAGGGTTTTGAGGGGAGACGAACTGGTGAGGAGGTATGAGTTTGAGGGTTGAAGACGTCGTTTGCCCGTTTTGCGGATGCCTTTGCGATGACATAGTCGTGTATATAGAAAACAACGAGATAAAGGAGGTTGAAAATGCTTGCAAGTTCGGAGCTCACAGATTTTTAGCCGTTAAGAAGCACAGGATAAAGGCTCCGATGATTAGGGAGGGGCAGGAATTCAAGGAAGTCAGCTACGACGAGGCGATAAAAAAAGCCGTCGAGATTTTAACCGAAGCTAAGAAGCCACTCCTCTACGGCTTCTCCTCAACGAGTTGCGAGGTTCATGAAGTGGCAATAGAGCTTGCCGAATTGCTCGGAGCTGTAATCGATAACACAGCCTCCGTTTGCCACGGTCCAAGCATTTTAGCCGTGCAGGAAGTCGGCTATCCTTCCGTTACGCTTGGAGAGGTAAAGAACAGAGCGGATCTCGTTATTTACTGGGCTTGCAATCCGATGCACGCACATCCGAGGCACATGTCGAGATATACAACATTTCCGAGGGGTATGTTCACCGACAAAGGAAAGTTGGAGAGGTTTTTGGTCGTAGTCGATGTCAGAAGAACGGAAACTGCTGAAATGGCGGATCTCTTCATTAAGGTCAAGCCGGGTTACGATTTCGAGGTTCTGAACGCTCTCAGAACTATTCTGAACAAGGGAGACATCCCGCATGAAGAGGTCGGCGGGGTTAAAAAGGAAACGTTGATGGAACTTGCGGAGAGGATGAAAAACTGTAGGTTCGGGATCCTATTCTTTGGCGTTGGCTTGACTATGAGTAGGGGGAAGCACAGAAATATAGTCGAAGCCATTAAGCTCGTGAGGGATCTGAACCGCTACACGAAGTTCAGCATAATGGCTATGAGAGGACACTACAACGTTACCGGATTCAACGAAGTTTCGAGCTGGGAAACGGGATATCCATTCGCAGTTGACTTCACGAGGGGATATCCTTGGTATAACCCCGGAGAAACGGATGCGAATTCGTTGCTGCAGAACAAGGATGTTGATGCGGTCTTGGTTATAGCTTCAGACCCGGCAGCGCACTTCCCGAGGGAATCGGTCAGATACCTTGCTAAGATTCCGCTGATAGTGATAGATCCTTTCGAAAGTCTGACGAGCAGAATAGCCGATGTTGTCATACCTTCGAAGGTCATGGGAATCGAAGCTGAGGGATCGGCTTACAGAATGGATGCAGTTCCTCTTAGGCTGAAGAAGATCATAGAAGCTGATGGTCTGCTTTCCGATTTGGAGATAATGGAAAGGATTTTGGAGGGCGTCAAGCGTAAGCTGAGCAGTAAAAGTGAGATCGCTGTGGAAAGGTAGCTCAAGAAAAATCTTTAAAAAGCGGATGTTTAAGTATTTAGGAGGGGCCGTGGGGTAGCCTGGTATCCTTCCGTCTTGGGGGGGCGGAGACCCGAGTTCAAATCTCGGCGGCCCCATCAAAGCGCTTTTTAAAGCGGTAGTGATGATCGTCGTAAAGCTTGGTGGAAGCGTGGCATCGAACGTAAGGGGAATACTGTCTGTCTTAAGTTCAACCGGCAGGGATATCTTAATAGTTCCCGGGGGCTGGATATTTGCGGATCAAATCAGAAGGCTTAACGTTAAAGATGAGCAAGCCCATTGGATGGCGATTTTGGCGATGGAGCAGTTCGGTTACTACATCTCCGGCTTCGGTGTTGAGACAATAAAGCCCAAGGACTTCGAAGATATAGAGTTTGAAGGTATCAGGGTTCTTCTTCCCTACGAACTCATCTTACGGAACGACGAGCTTCCGCATTCTTGGGATGTAACTTCCGACAGCATAGCTATATGGATTGCATCAAAGTTAGGGATTAATAATATCGTAAAGCTTACGGATGTCGATGGTATAATATTAAATAACAGGGTTGTCGAACGTATTCGAGCTTCCCAGCTGATCGGAATAAAAACATGCTTAGACGACTACGCCCCAAAACTCATGATCGAGTATGGCATAGATACCTTTATCTGCAACGGGTTGTTCGCTAACAGGGTAAAAGATTATATAGCCAAGGGAAGAGCGAAAGGCACGTTGGTTGAGGGGAGGTGATGCTGATGGAAGCAAGATGCATAACGTGCGGTGCCAACTTGATAGGAACGAATTACGTCGCTTTTCCCTGCCCGGAATGCGGTCAGACAATATACAGATGCAAAAAATGTAGGAAGCTTGCGAATCCGTATAAATGTCCGAACTGCGGATTTGTAGGGCCGTGAGGTGGTTCGGATGGGGAACGTATACATGAAGCTTAAGGTGATGCCCGAAGATGTCGACGTCGATCTCGAAAAGATATATGAGAGGATAAAGGAAGTAGCTCCGGAGAAGGTTGAGATTAAGGACTACAAGATCGAACCCATAGCCTTCGGATTGAAGGCTCTGCTGAT
>JALWBF010000091.1 GCA_027016055.1 Archaeoglobaceae archaeon
ATTTAACCACCACTGAAAGGCGGTAGCAAAGCGACGATGTCATCATCGTTCAACTTCCGATTCAAATCGTCGACCTTATTGCAGTTCACGACAACCGTAACATGACACAAATGCGGTCTAATTTCTGGATACATATCGACAAGCTTCTTAAAAAGATCCTCGATAGTATCCGCTTTTACTGCGATCTCGCTCTCGCCAACTATCTCTCTAAGATTTGCGAACAATTTTACCCTCACCATAGTTCCAGATAATTCAAACTTCTTTCATCCCCGACAAGCACGCCGTAATCGCATATCATATATACCCTTCCACTGTAAACCTTCTCATCGTTTATATAAACTCCGTCGGATGTTGCGATAACCGCGGAATCGTTCAACAGCATAAGATCGAAAACAACGTTTTTAAATTTAAACGTTTTAACGATTTTACCGTTCAGATCGCATAAATTAACTCTGTTCAACGACGCAAAGGCAACGTAGTCGCTATTTGCGGAAACTATCGGGGATTCCGCTCTTATCGACCAGCCAAGGGTGCATAAAAGCCCGCCATCATTAAAAAATACAGCCCAATCATCCACGACCTCAACCCCTTTAGACTTAAATTCGAACTCCTTTTTCCGCGGATGGACTATCATAGATTTATCATTCGTTCCAACCGCCAAGATGCTATCGAAATCCATGCACGTTACAAAATCGCTGAAATCTTCGCGATAAATTTCTTCACCGTCGAAGCTGAATATGGACACCCTATCGCTCATAAAACCGGAAACGACAGCCAATCCTTCGTCGGAAATTCGGATGAACTTTACATCGTCCGGTCTTTCCCAACAACTCAAAATCGAAATTCTCTGTCTCCTCCAAATCTCCTTTCCATTCAAATCGAAAAGGTATACCTTTCCATCAACGAAATCCGTGCCGACCGCAACGTATCCATCGCAAACATCAACTGCAGTTACGTTGACATCGTTAAAAGGCCCTCTATAATACGTGCCGATCAGCTTCTTAGACCACAGCAATCCGTCACGATCAAAAAGGAAAATCCAACCGCTCTCGCAACCGAAAGCGATGGTGTGTCCGTCGAAGGATGAGCAGAGTATCGGATTGCCGAATTTATACGACCACATAGTCACAAATAAAAAAATAGAATTTAAACTCTTGGTGCCCACAGCGGTAGTTTCTGCCAAGCTATAGGACCGAAGACATATGTGCTGAGTATGAATCCGAGGATTATTACGATAATGGCACCGATGAAGAACGCAGCCCAAGGTCTCGCACCGAACTTCATGAACTCCCTGAACCTCGTCGTCATACCTATGCTGAAGAACGTGAATATGAACGTCCAAGTTCTCATCGTCTTTATCGGCCCTATCAAGTTCGGTTTCATGTAGTGCATGTATTCGTATGGACTAACGCTGACCGTTATCAAAGTCATTACGAACGATGCAATAAGGAATCCGATGACGAACTTCGGGAATCTCCACCAGATCTCCATTGGAGATGGTCTGACTCCAGTTTCTTCAACTTCCCATCTCGTTGTGGAAATTATAGCCATTATGAACGCCCAAAGCCCTATCCATATATCTCTTCCTATGACCTTCATCAGCGTATAAGCCCAGATCGTCAGCTCGTGGGCATCTGCGGCTATGTTGCCTATTGTAACGGTCTTGGATATGTGAGTGGCATACCATTCTCCATACCACTCCGCCGCAGCGAAACCCGCAGCGTCTGCGAACTCCGAAGTTCCGATCCAAGCTCCGGCTTCACCGGGATGCATCTGTATGCTCATCGCTATCATTGGCAGGAGGAATATGGCGATTATTGCCGCAACGATAACAGCAGCGATTCCGAAAACGTAGTCCTCCTTCTTAGCCCTTACAGCAGCAGCCATTGCGATCGATGCTGAAACACCGCAGACAGCACATCCGGCACCGAGAACCGCGGATGTTCTCTTGTCTATTCCGAGAGCTTGTCCAACGTAGAAGACTATCAAGAAAGCCGTTATTGCAACCGTTGCAGCCTGAGCTAAGACATATGGCCCAGCCATGTATATCAACGTGAACGGCAACGTCGCACCGAGCAGAACGATACCGGTCTTTATATAGTATTCAACTCTGAAACCGTCGTCCATCCATTTGGGGAATCTGAAGACGTTGCTGAGAATCAATCCAAGGATGACGGCAAGGATCGGCGGTTCCAAGTTGTAGTTGTGAACCCACTTGTTTGCCGCAACAACGAATATTATAACTGAAACGACATAAACGAATGTAAACGACGGTAGAAACGTCTTCACTCTAAATCCTAAGATTTTACTGCTTATCGTAAATACCACTGCCCAAAACAGGTAGTTTATGACGTAACCGTGCCAGTTCTTCGAGAAGTAATCGACCACTTGCCCCCATTCCGTCCATTTACCCGGCGCTGAAACTGCTAATAGCTTTAGGAAATTTATGTTCTTCGTATAGTAGCAGTAGAGGGCTATTCCTATGACGATGAATGCCATCCATACTGCCCACCAGTCCTCTGTCTTCCATAGCGTTTGCCAACCTCTGACCACTTCTACTCTCTCTTCACCCCCTTCAGCCATACTTCCTACACCTCTAGAATATTAATACTAATGACAGAAAACTTATCGATGTTGACCCGGAAATTGTCATATTGTGTCAACATATAAATTTACTCAAATATTGCTTTACCCTCTTCAGTTATCTCCAGAACCTTCGATCTTCCATACTTAACCAAGTTAACAAGACCCTTACTTCTTAGGATCTTAATTCTCTTCTTCACCGTGTTCCTTGACAGTCCGAGTTCATCCATCGTATCCTTTATAGAAGGTTTTTCACCAACTCTGTTCTTCATATACACGAATCTTAGCAGTTCGTATAGTTCGGGCTGAAGTTTGACCTCCTTCCTCTGCAAAGGTTCGCATTCGATTCGAAGAAGGGAATACTGCCTCCTGTCAAGTAAATCGGGTTTTGCAACAAGAATAAGAATACCCCTTCTCAGTATGTAGAAGTCCTCCCTAAGTCTTTGGATCAGAGATAAGATGGAGTAGAAGTCCACTTTAGTTAGCAAGTAGTCGAGCTCAAGAATGACGACGTTGTTCTTCTCTGGAAGGTTGGATAACACTTCTTCTATTACATCGATCCTCGGCGGAATGGAATCCTTGCTTCTCCTTTCTGATAACCACAGCACCCTGCAGTTCGTTACCTTAACTTCGTCCGGTAGCTTTCTCGTTATAACGGTTCCCCTAAATCCAATTTTAGTCATATCCTCCAAAACATCCAACGCCACCTCCATGTTATCGGTAAGATACAATCGACCTATGTCCACTTTGTATTTAAGCATCCTTCTGATCATCTCCATCTCGGATTTAACCTTGTGAGTAGCGTCTCTGGCTATTACGGAGATTCCGGACAGCTTACCGTTCTCAAGAATCGGTGAAACAGTAATTTCGACATCGACTATTCTCCCGTCCTTGCACCTTCTCTTTCCGTCAAACGATATACTCTGCAGGTTGCTCCTTATTTTTTTAAGAATGTGGTCGGTTTCGCTCTGCAAGCCTTCAGGCAGTAGCTCCTTTACATCCATTCCTATAGCCTCATGCTTTTTCCAGCCGAAAAGTTTCTCGGCACCTTTATTCCAGCTCGTTATCTTTCCGTTAAGGTCTATCGAATATATGGCATCCTGCGAATTTTCGACTATATTAGCCAGGTATCTAAGCTCAGATGTTTTCTTCTCAAGCTCCTCATACGCTTTTCTCAGTTTTTCTTCACTCTTTTTCTTTTCCGTAATATCCCTCATTATAGCGACGAATCCCGTGACTTCCCCATTTGAGTTATAGATTGCAGTCAACGTTTGATCGACCACGATCCTTCTGCCGTCTTTGGTCAGCCTTATGGATTCCGTATCCCTAGCGTAACCTTCAACCGCAGCCTTTCTGAAGCTCTCCCTGCATAGCTCCTTCGCATCGTCCGGTATTAAAACGGTAAAAGGCTTACCTATCATCTCTTCCGCCGTATATCCGAACATAGCTTCTGCTCCTCTGTTCCAAGATAGTATGTTACCGTCGACATCCAAAGAAACGATTGCATCTATCGTATGCTCAGTTATCGCCGCAAGATGCGCGATCCTCTCTTCAGCCTTCTTCTTATCCGTAATGTCTCTACCGATTCCGATGTATCCTATGAATCTGCCGTTTTCATACAAGGGATTTAAATTGAATTCGAAGATTCTATCGTTCATAACCTTTGCCTCGAAGCTTACAGCCCTTCCGTTCGGTTCAATATCGCCTACAAGCTTTTTTAAATTGTTTCCGATTATCTTAACATCGCCGAATATATCGTAAGCCTTTGCGTTCGTGAAAGTTATGTTCAGATTTTCATCGGTTTCGAACACCCAATCGTTCAGGTTTTCAACTAAATTCCTATACTTGCGTTCGGTCTCCCTTAGAACTCTCTCCCTTTCTATCAATTCTTTAGCCACCTTATTGAAGAAGCTCGCTACATCCTCGAACTCGTCTCCCGTGTTTATATCTACCTGAACGAACTTTCCGTTTAACAGGTTGTTGAAACCGATCCTAAGCCTTTCTAGAGGATCCGTTATGCTACCGGCAAGAAACATGGATATTCCCAAAATTATTATTAGAACATATAGATTATAGGCTAAGGCGAAATCGGGCGGCAAATACTGTATTACTGAATAGAGGGCGATCGTTATTACAGATATGATCAAGGATGCGACCACTATCTTCAGAAAGATCGACCTCATAGCATCACCACAAGAAATACGATTGTAAACGCGCACACCCATCCGGCGTAAGCTGCTATAAGGGGATCGAACTTCATCCGCTGTATGTCCTTCAAGCTAACCGAAAAACCTACCGAAGCTAGGGTAATCGAAAAAGCTATCGTGGAAATCGGTCTAAGTATGTTCAAGATTCCTTCTGGCAATATGTAGCTGGAGAAGTAGGACAAAACAAGGAAAGCCGCTATATACCAAGGAACGTAGTATTTATGTTCCGAATAATATATGGATGCCAAAAATGCAATTATAGCTATGAGTGCTATCCTTACACCCTTAACCTCAAGCGCGTTCTTGACGACATCGCTACCGAAAGGCTTTGTAGCTATTTCCACGAGCCCGGTCTGATGCAAGGTTGCACCACAAAGGAAAGCGTATCTTTTAAGGGGTATAGAAAAGACGTGGGATAAATAGGGCAGTATAAGTGCTCCTGTCAGCCCCACAATCGTTATGACGATTATAGCGGTTGAAAATTCCTCTTTTTTTGGTCTAACGAGAGATGCAACTATGGCTATTGCGGAAGCTCCGCATATGGCGCTTCCACAAGCTAGGAGAAAGGATAACCTTTTATTTAACCTGAATATCCTGCTACTAAAGATATACACAAACGTCCACAGCATAAAAGCCGAGAGTATCGCAACCACAACGAGACCGTGAGGTATACTTTTGCTCAGCCTTATGTTAGCTCCATACATGGCAATACCGACCGGCAAGGTTACGGATAAGACCTTCTCAGCATACCTTTTGCACTCTTCGCTAAAGAAGTTACTTGCAAATATTCCAAAGATAAGGGCGAGAAACAACGCGTCAAGTGGAGGGTAAAAGACGCTCATTGCATAAGCCAGAATACCGCATAGGATTACCGCGATAATCACCTTTCCTTCGTTCATCATACATCCTCAGCCCTATTCGAAGCTTATAAAGAGAATATCTTTAAACATTGCGGTGGGCATCGTAGGATTTTAAACAGAATAGGCTTTGTAACACGTCTTGCATACGTTCGGTAACTCGGGAAATTCGAAATCGAATCCAGGAACTACTGACAGCCTCCTTATGAACGCATTCCGAAATTCTTTATATCCTTTCCCGTTCCATATCTCTTTAAAGCTTTTTTCATTCAGGTTTCCGAAGTAGAGCTTGGGGATTCGAACTTCTCTACCGAGAAATATCCTCCTTATGATTTCAGATCTCGTCGGCAGATGAAGATAAACGCACGGTGCCACGTTCCCATCCACCGTGATTAAGCAGTTTTTAATCGGATTCTCTGCGCATACTAAACATTCTTCAAGTTTTATGGGTTTTATCACAAGATTTACGCCCGCAATTTTCGCCACATTCTTAGCATCCTCCAAAATTTTCGTTACCTCTTTGTCCTCCTCGTTTGAAAAAACCTTGAGCTTTTCCAAATCCTCGGACGGAATATAATCCAAGTTATTTGCTATAACATCGCCAACTCCATAATCTCTCGCAATTTTAATCAGTTCGGGTAAATTTTTGACTGTGTCTTTCATCATTATCGTCGTAACGACGATTTTGGGAATCCCATATTTAGATATCAGGCGAACACCCTCGAGAATTTCGTATAGGTTGCAACCCCTAATTTTTCTATGTTCCTCGGGTTTTGGACTTGCAATGGATACGGCAACCAAATCAATCCCCGCGTTAGCCAAATCCTTCGCAAATTCTTGCAGAAGAACGCCGTTAGTCGTAATCCCTACCGAGCAACCTTCTCTTTTCGCAATCTCAATCATCTCGATTATGTTTGGATTAAGCAACGGTTCTCCCCATCCTTGGAGGTGAGCGTATTTGAAAAGTTTGAAAGGAACGTTTCTAAAGGTATCCAAATCCATGTGCTCGTATACCCAATCTTTTCGAAATATACTCTTAGGGCACATCAAACAGTTCAGCTGACAGTGCGTTGAAACCTCCACTTGAACGCTACCGAGTTTTCTACCAAACAATCCCATAAATCAGCATATAACGAAAGTAATTTATCTTGATTTCCCAAATCGCAATCGGTGATCGAGACTGTAATCTCGCTGCTCAGCAGTATCGTAATGGTTTTTTTAGCTGCGATGCTATTTGTGAATACTGTCGAATACGTTGGCTGTAGATTCTCCTTGGGTTCTTCATTCATAGGGGCAATAATTTCGCCCCTGTTCACCTCATTCCCAGAAATGGTTGTTTTCTTGGTTGCCATCTTTGTTGCGAAAGAGGAAGATGTAGGAATCGGAACCATCTTCGGTCAGCCCTTCATGGCTTCGAGTCTTTCATACGGTTTGGTTGGAGTTGCTGCGATAATTGGATACCTGCTGAAGAAAAGAGATGATTTAATTTTTGAGGTCGATAGGTCTCTGATTATACCCTACGTGTTCGTTACGATCTTTTTCCCCCTCACGATCGTTCCTTCGATAATCGGTTTTCACAGAATCTTCGGTCTGATCTTTCTGGCATCATACGTATACTACGTTTGGATGATGTATAGGAGGAGGCTTGCGGAAGTAATAGAGGAAGCCGATGACCTATACATATGCAGGATAATTCCTTATCCAACGATCAGCATAATAATTCAATTCCTATGCTCCCTAATATTGCTCTACATAGGTTCCGAGAGACTTGTCGAATCCGTAAAGGTGTTGGCTCTGCATACGGGAATAAGTGAAATGGGTTTGGCATTGGTAATAGTCCCGGCAGCTACAGCAATCCCGGAAACCGTAAGCGCACTCATCTGGGGTTACAGGGGAAGGGATACGTTGAGCATAGGTGCTTTGGTGGGTGAAAAGATCCTGTATTCGACATTCTATCCGGGTTTGGGATTACTGTTAACCTCATGGGTTTTGGATAAGCATGCATACATAAGCGTGATTGCAACTACGATAATTTCGCTCATTCTGCTGTATTACATCGCCAAGCAAAGAGTGCCGGTTTATGCGCTATGCTTCGGCTTGATATTCTTCGTTGGCTACGTAATTTTAGTGTTCATACTGCATACTTGACCCCTCTCCGTCATGAATGCGATTCCTTAGCAACGTGTGAACATGCCACCATTCCGAATCCTTTATCGATTAGCACTTCTCCATTATCCAAAGCCCTAACGCCCCTTATAAACACTACCTTCGGAAATATAGCCTCAAAGCCCTCATAAGGCGTCCAATCGGCTTTTGAATGCAAATCTTCCGCTCTAATTTTTCTTGCATCGGAAAAATCGAAAACAGCTAAATTCGCATAATTTCCGACTTCTATTCCGGAATACCTATCGAATCCGAAGATCTTAGCCGGATTTACCACGATCTTTTCAACTACAGTTTTAAGATCAATGATTCCGTTTTTAACCAATTTAAGCATCAGCGGATACATAACTTCCACCCCGGGAAATCCCGGAGCACCGTTCTTCTTATCTTCAACCGTATGAGGTGCATGGTCGGATGCTATAACATCAACCTTATCGATGTTCCTCAAAAGCTCGATCCTATCCCGCTCGGATCTTAAAGGAGGATTAACCCTCTCGAACTTCGCCTTCCCCTCGGAAAGCAGAAGGTGATGAGGCGTAACCTCGGCGAATGATCTGCGGTGAATTATATTCAGAGCTTCCGGAGTTGAGATGTGGCAGAAGTAGAACTTCCCCATTTCAACGCATCTTCTAACTGCTATTATTTCAGCTTCCTTCGGCCTTACGAATTCGTCCCGAATTAGTTCCGCATCTTCCGCATGAACCGTGATTAATTTTTCGATACGATTCCTAACGGATTTGAGGGTTTCGTAGCTGACCTGCATCGTCTTGTGCTGAAGGAAAACCTCGCCAACTGCGGGAATCCTAACATTTTGCTCTATTCTCTCAATTATCTTCTCGATCTCGCTCGAATTTTCCTCCGTCAAACCCAAATTGAGGGAATAATCGACATAAGAAGTTCTATCGGCTTTTTCAATTCTCTTTAGATAATTTTTTTCATCAACTATGGGAGGTTTTGTATTTGGCTGATCGACCACCAAGCATATTCCACCGTGCAACGCGGAAAGGGAACCGGATTCTATTGTTTCTTTGTAGCTCTCCTCGAAATCCCTAAAGTGAACGTGAACGTCCAATCCGGCTGGAAGAATCAAACCCTTAGAAACCTCAAATTTATCATCCGAACGAATATCCTTGCAAATATCGACGATAACACCGTCTTCCACAACTATGCAACCTTCAACGATATTATTTTTATAAAAAAATTTACCGGAAATTATCATTCCTCAACACGATGCTTAACAAGCTCTATCTTACCTTCCTCCGGGAATACCTCAAGGTAAAGCGTGTGCTCTCTCTTTATCCTTATCCTTCCATCCTTCTCGACGAATTCGACCACAGCTTCAACGTCCCCGATCTTCATATCAGGTTTCTCCACGAGCTTCTCGGTCGGCGTCAGCATCTCATCCAAACTCTTATATGCGATGTCATGGAACTTGGAAGCCTGCATAGCCCCTCTTGTGCAAGTGTCGACACAGAAATGGCAGAATATGCATTTCGCATAATCGACGCATGGGTAATATTTTCCGTTCGGTGCCAGCTTCATCTGAATCGCGTTGGCCGGGCATATGAATGCACACTGGAAGCAACTTATGCACTTAGTCGGATCGAACCTTATCAAACCTCTGAAGTTATCCGGATACTTCCTTCTCTCTCTGGGATACTGGATGGTCATCCTATTGGGTGCGAAGACCTCCTCCAAACCCGTTTTTATAGCCATCAGATGACCCTTAATCTGATCAACTATTTTCATGCTCGGAAGTTCGATCTTGAACGGCAATCACATCACCCCCGCAACTCTAAGGGCAACACCCAAGGCAAGCGATACTATTGAGATCGAAAGCAGATGGCTCCAGCTGAACTTCAATGCCTGATCGAGCCTTATTCTCGGATAAACGGATCTGAAGAACACGAAGATTCCCATGAGAACGAGAGTCTTGATGAATAGGTATATTACCGGCATTAGATCGCCCAAAGCTGGAATCATAGGTCCGTTCCAGCCGCCTAAGAACAGCAGTGAGAACAGCAGGCATAGCAGATAGAGCTTTTCGTATGCCAACGTCATAACGATACCGAACATGATACCGCTGTATTCGACGAACGGTCCGAATGCTATCTCCTGATCCGCTTCAGGAATCTCGAACGGGAACCTTGATGTAGCCATGGCAACTGCGATGAAGAACACTAAGCATGCGAGCGGATTGAGGATTGCTCCCGGAATAGTCTGCTTCTGAACGATCGTGTAAAGATCCGTTGAGCCATACGTCAGAACCATAGCCAGCACGGCTATTATGAACGGTATCTCGTATGCGAAATACATGAAAGCCTCTCTGACTGTTCCTATATACGCAAATCT
>JALWBF010000092.1:0-429 GCA_027016055.1 Archaeoglobaceae archaeon
ACTGAGCCTTTGCCAAATTATAACGAGGAGTATCACGGAAGTTTGGAGGGATTTGAGACGATGATCGATGAAGATAAAAAGGAGTATGCGAGCGCGAGCATGCTTTATGCATATGTAGCTCTTAAATTGGGACTGCCTTACGGAAACTTCACGCCAAGCCCGGGTTCAAGCATTCCGGCGTTGAAGGAGCTTGCTGAGAAGAACGGAGTGCCTCACGCCGGAAACGACGGTAAGACCGGAGAGACTTTGGTTAAGACCACCTTGGCTCCGATGTTCGCATACAGAAACCTGAAAATATTGGGCTGGATGAGCTACAACATCCTCGGAGATTTGGACGGAAAGGTTTTAAGCCACAGAGAAAACAAGGAGAGCAAGGTTATAAGCAAGGATAGAGTGCTCGAAAAGATGCTCGGATACGCACCATACAGC
>JALWBF010000092.1:439-2685 GCA_027016055.1 Archaeoglobaceae archaeon
TCTTCCCGAGCTTAGTCGACAACAAGACGGCGTTCGACTTCATACACTTCGAGGGATTCTTGGGCACGAAGATGAAGTTCTACTTCATCTGGGACGGAATAGATGCCATAGTTGCCGCCCCACTGATACTGGATATCGCAAGGTTCCTACTATTTGCAAAGAAGAAGGGAGTCAGCGGTGTCGTTAAGGAAATGGGGTTCTTCTTCAAGAGCCCGATGGAAACGAACATCGTAAACACCCACCAGCAGTTCGAGATACTCAAGAAGTGGTTCGCCGAGCTTGCTGAGGGTTAATTCGAATTTTTTATACTCATCGAAATCTTTAAAAGTTGTTCTGTCTATGGCTTTAAAGCCAATAACGGCTTTTTTTATGGTGAAAGCTATGATGCAGGATATGGTGTATAAGGGAACGACGACAGTGGGCTTAGTTTGTAAGGACGGAGTGGTCCTCGCAACGGAAAAGAGAGCTACGATGGGGAATTTCATAGCGAGCAAAAGGGCTAAGAAGATCTTTCGCATAGCGGACAGAGTTGCCATGACAACGGCTGGAGTTGTGGGAGATGCCCAGTTCTTGGCGAGGCTAATATCGGTGGAGGCTAAGCTCTACGAAATCCGGAAGGAGGAAAAGCCGACGATAAAGGCTTTAGCCACTTTGCTTTCGAACATACTGAACTCATACAGGTTTTTTCCATACCTCGTCCAGTTGCTCGTCGGCGGGATAGATGCGAGAGGTCCGACGATATACTCGATCGATCCGATAGGCGGGGCTATTGAGGAGAAGGATATCGTAGCCACTGGATCCGGAAGCTTAACCGCTTACGGAGTTCTCGAGGACAGATACACACCAGAGATCACGGCAGATGAAGCGGTGGAGCTTGCTGTAAGGGCTATTTACTCGGCGATGAAGAGGGATTCCGCTTCCGGCGACGGTATGGATGTAGTCAAGATAACTAAAGAAGAATACGTTGAACTGAAGCCGGAGGAGATAGAGGAGATAATCAAGAGGTTCAGCAAAAGATGACGGGGGATAAGCTGAAGGAGATTAAGGAGAAGGTTGTAAAATCGCTTCCGCCGAACATAAAGATTAAGAATGTAGAGTTTGAAGGCCCATTTTTAGTTATTTATGTCAAAAATCCGCAGGAATTGGCTGAGATAGACATCATAAAGAAGCTGGCTAAGGACTTAAGAAAAAGAATAATCATTAGACCGGATCCAAGAAGCCTAAAGCCGCCTGAGGAGGCTAAGGAAATAATAAAGAGCATAGTTCCGGAGGATGCTAACATAACGAACTTCTACTTCGACGAGGAAAACGGAGAGGTGATTATAGAAGCCGAGAAGCCCGGCGTAGTCATCGGAAAGGGAGGATCGACTTTCAGAGAGATAATGAAAGCTGTAGGCTGGAGTCCGAGGGTCGTGAGAACTCCGCCGATCAAATCGAAGACGATCGAAAATATAAGGAACTATCTAATGAGCGTTAGGGATGAGAGAAAGGAGATCTTGAGGAGGATAGGTGAGAGAATTCACAGAACGGTTCTGCATGAAGATAAGTGGGTTAGGGTTACGTTCTTGGGCGGTTCGAGGGAAGTCGGTAGAAGCTGTTACCTACTTCAGACTCCGGAAAGCAAGATCCTAATCGAATGCGGTGTTAACGTTAGCAACATCCAGCAGACTCCGTATTTATACGTTCCCGAAGTCCAGCCCTTGGATAGCATAGATGCAGTAGTGATTACGCACGCTCATCTGGATCACTGCGGACTCGTTCCTTTGCTTTATAAATACGGATACAAGGGACCTATATACCTAACACCGCCGACGAGGGATCTGATGGTTCTCCTTCAGATAGATTTCATCGAGGTTGCGGAAAGGGAAGGGGCTGTCGTTCCTTACAGCTCGCAATACATCAGGGAAGCATTGAAGCATACAATTACGCTCGACTACGGAGTAGTTACGGACATAAGTCCGGATGTAAGGCTAACGTTTTATAACGCTGGCCATATACTCGGCTCGGCGATAGCCCATTTCCATATAGGCGAAGGATTATACAACGTAGCATTCACCGGAGATTTCAAGTTCGAGAGGACGAGGTTGTTCGATAAAGCCGAAACGCACTTTCCGAGGCTTGAAGCCCTTATAATGGAGGCAACATACGGCGGAAGTCAGGATTTCCAGCCGACGAGGAAGGAGGCTGAGGAGAGGCTGATAGCGATAGTGAACGAGACGATAAAGAAGGGGGGAAAGGTTCTAATT
>JALWBF010000092.1:2695-3109 GCA_027016055.1 Archaeoglobaceae archaeon
GAGGTTATGCTGGTTCTTGAGGAGGCTATAAGGAATAAGAAGCTTGAAGAGGTTCCCGTTTATTTGGACGGCATGATATACGAGGCTACGGCAATTCATACAGCCTATCCTGAGTATCTGAACGCGAACTTAAGGGATTTGATATTCCATCACGGGATAAATCCGTTCATAAGCGAGAACTTCGTAAGGGTGGATTCGCCATCTAAGAGGCAGGAGGTTATAGATGACTCATCTCCTTCGATAATCTTGGCAACATCCGGTATGCTGAACGGCGGGCCAGTAATGGAATACTTCAAAGCGCTTGCACCGGATGAAAAGAACACGATAATATTCGTAGGTTATCAGGCTGAGGGAACTCTGGGCAGAAGAATTCAGAAGGGTTGGAGGGAAGTTCCCTTCCCGACTGACGGAAGG
>JALWBF010000093.1 GCA_027016055.1 Archaeoglobaceae archaeon
CCCACAGCGATTCTCTGCTATGAGTAAAATAAGAAAGCTTGCGAAGAGAAAGTCAAACCCGAACCTCGTTAGGCTGATCGATGAGTTGCTTAAAGCTTCGGCTATGAACGATGCTCCGATATGGAAGGACATAGCTGAAAGGTTGGCTAAGCCAAAAAGACTTTATGCAGAGGTTAACGTAGCGAAGATACAGAGATACGCCAATGAGGGTGAAACGATAGTCGTTCCGGGCAAGGTGTTGGGCGGTGGCAAGATATCGAAAGCTGTGACGGTGGCAGCTTTGAGCTTCTCTGAAACGGCTAAGAAGAAGATCACCGAAGCCGGCGGAAGGTGTATAACGATTAAAGAATTGGTCGAGCTGAATCCCTCCGGTTCGGGAGTTAGGATAATGGCGTAAGGTGGTTGCGATGACGGTAAACATTAAGAGGATTCTGAAGCAGTTGGGCGACGATTACAAGGTTATAAATGCTGAGGGTCACATACTCGGAAGGCTCAGCAGTGTGATTGCCAAGAGGTTGCTTAACGGAGAAAAGATAGTCGTGGTTAATGCTGAGAAGGCGATAATAACCGGGGATAGGGATATGGTGTTTCAGAGGTATAAGGAGAAATACGATAGGGGTAGCAAGGAGAAGGGCCCATACTTCCCGAGGCATCCTGAGAAGATATTTAAGAGGACAGTAAGGGGAATGTTGCCTTGGAAGAGCAGAAGGGGGAGGGAGGCATACAGAAGGCTCAGAGTCTTCATGGGTGTTCCGGATGAGCTTAAGGATAAGGAGTTTGAAGTTGTTGAGTGTGCTTTATATGAGAAGGTATGCAAGACGGATAAGTTCGTAACCCTTGCGGAGGTTAGCAGGTATTTGGGATTTAGGGGTGTCTGATCATGAAGATCGTCATAACGAGCGGTAAGAGAAAAACCGCCATTGCTAAAGCGGTTGTTAGGCCGGGAATAGGGAGGGTTAGGATAAACAAGATTCCTCTCGAAATCTATCAGCCGGAGCTTGCGAGGATGACCATAATGGAGCCTCTGATAATAGCAAAGGATCTCGCAAAGCAGGTGGATATCGATGTAACGGTAAGAGGAGGTGGCGTAATGGGGCAGGCTGAAGCTGCAAGGACTGCAATTGCAAGGGGTCTTGTGGAATGGAGCGGTGATGAGGAGTTGAGAAAAGCTTATCTGCAGTATGACAGATATCTGCTCGTTAACGATGTGAGAAGGAAGGAGCCGAAGAAGCAGGGTGGAAGAGGAGCGAGAAAAAGAAGGCAGACCTCCTACAGGTGATCCTTCATGTTCCCCGTTCGCTGCTTCAGCTGTGGAGCTGTAATAGGACACCTGTATGAGGAATATAGAAAGAAGATAGAGGAGGAAGGTAAAACTCCGAAGGAAGCTCTGGACGAGCTCGGAATTGAAAGATACTGTTGCAGGAGGATGTTCCTAACGTATAAGTCCGTGATTAAGGAATTTGCCCGATTCCATGGGGCCGTAGGGTAGCCTGGTTATCCTCCCGGCTTCGGGAGCCGGTGACCCGAGTTCAAATCTCGGCGGCCCCATAAGGGGTGATGCCTATCAAAACCACATTTCCTTTTAAATATACTCGGTTTGAGAAGGCGAGAATTATCGGAGCAAGGGCTTTGCAGATAGCTATGGGAGCTCCGGTTTTGATCGAAACCGATAAAACTGATCCCTTGGAGATAGCAAAGGAGGAGTTTGAGAGGGGAGTTATCCCAATTACGGTTAAGAGGAAAAGGGAAAGCTTCGTTTGGCTCGAGAGATACGATCTCTTCTAATTTTATTTTTGCCAATCCTTTTATGATACATGTGCTTAATTCAACAAGATGAGACTGTGGATTGGAATCGACGACACGGACTCGCCGAAGGGTATGTGCACGACATACTTAGCAACGTTGGCTATAGAAAGGCTTGAGAAGGAGGGGTTCAGGCTTATAGGATTTCCCCGCCTAATAAGGCTGAATCCGACAATTCCATTCAAAACGAGGGGAAACGGGGCTGTGTCTTTCCTGATCGAACTCGAGGATTCCGAGAGGGATGAGGTTGTGGATATCGTTAGAGAAGTCGTTGAAGATCATGCGGAGCTTGAGGATGAAAGGACGAATCCGGGCGTCGTTTTCGTAGATGCCGAAAGGGATGACGTCATGAACTACCTCTCAAAGTTCGCGCTGAAAGCCGTCAGGGATGTCGTTCTATTGGACGAAGCCCTATTCATCATCGGTAAGTTCATGCTTCCGCATCTTAAATTCAAGAAGGGCTTGGGCTTAATTGGCGCGCTTGCATCGATCGGCTTGGAACTTACGGATTACACGATAGAGGTTCTCGCTTATAGAAAGCCGGAGAGGTTCGGAACTAAGAGAGAGATCGATGAGGAATCTTTTTTCGATGCGGATTGGGAAACTTATCCGGGAACTTGGGACACCGTTGATTGGTGCAACGAAACCGTTGTAGCAGTTCCAAACTCACCGGATCCGGTTCTATTCGGCATAAGGGGTGATGACTTCAATGCCGTCATGAAAGCGTTCGAGCTCGTGAGGACCGAGCCGATAGATAGATACATGGTATTCATAACGAATCAGGGAACGGACATGCATCTGATTCACGAAAACGAGGTTAAGGAAGTCGAAAATTATCATTCATACATTTTGAGGGGAACTGTTATAGAAGAACCATACGATATAACCGGGGGACACGTTTTCTTTACGATAGAAACAAAATTTGGAGAGATCAAGTGTGCGGCATTCGAGCCGACCAAGCAGTTCAGAAATATAATTAGAAAGCTGAGAAGGGGGGATTTGGTTGAGGTTTACGGCTCCATGAAGAGGGATACCATAAACCTTGAGAAAATTAACATAATCGAGCTTGCTGAGATATGGGTTGAGGAAAATCCGATATGTCCGAAGTGCGGTAAAAGGATGGAATCCGCCGGAAGGGGTAAGGGTTTTAGGTGCAGGAAGTGCAAGACCAAGGCTTTTGAGAAGGTTCGAAGAAAAATTGAGAGGGATTTGGACACGGGCTTTTACGAAGTTCCCCCATGCGCGAGGAGACACCTTTCAAAGCCCTTAATCCGGATGAAGGGCGTTAAGAGGCACATATTCAGATAGCTAAATACCGTGGTGCAGAATCCTTATTACCTCTTCCGGCAGATTTTCCTCCCTTATTTTTCTCTCAACCTCACCTCTATCGAATTCGAAGTCATATATGGATACATCCAAGCTCCTCGTGTCTATCAAGGCAAACGTCGGGTTGTTTCCCTTCATGTAAAATCCGCAGACCCCGGGACATACGACCTTTCCGTAAGAAGTCTCCGCAATGAACGGCTCGTATCCTCCGACTATGAGCATCTCATACTTCTTCAGAGGTGCGAGCAATTGCTCGTAATACGTAGAAGGCTGATTCGGAAGAACTTCACCGTTTATCGGATCGAAAGGACTGCCGAACGTGAAAAGGAACTCGTTTTCTCCGAATTTTTCTGCCAAGAATCCCGGAACCTCATTTCTAATCCAGCTTCTTCCTTCCTTCCCAAGCTTCTCCCTGTTCCATTCTACCATAAATCTGTCGAACTCCGGAATCTCCTCCTTCTCATCCTCGCTCAGATCCTTCCATCTTGCAATTAGATGATCTATCCTACCTCTCGTAGCTATTATGCCTTCCTTTATCATTAACTCGTAAACCTCCTTCGGATACGGCATGTAACCGAAGATTCCCAAGATGTAGATGCCCTTTATCTCCTTCCCTTCATCCTTCAGCCTTTCCACTTCCTCGAGCAATCTGTTTAGAGCAATCAAATTTCCGTGCAGATTTGAAGCTACAACGATCATCTTATCACCTCCGCTCAAACGATGAGCTTAGCTTATAAATATTGTGGAATCCCAAATCAATTTCGCATATCTCTCAGAAGTCCAATCATATTACAGCATAGCATATTCAAGCGTTTAGCTCAGTTACACCAGTTCATCCAGAACCTCCAGAACTCTAATTAGCGGAAGTCCGGTTAAATCTGAAACTTCTTTTGGATTGCATTCGGTTGGTAATTTTCCCAGTTCCTTTAAAGCCCACATTACAGCCTCCTTAGGTGTTGCGTAGGCAATTTCCTTTCCATACTTGATTCTGCCTATCAAACCCTTATCGACCAGTGAGTTCATTATAGCACTCGTGTGACTTCTGTATTTAAAGCTGGCAAATTTTTTTGAAAGCGCAGACAGATCCCTGAACGTAACAACACCATTTTTCATAACAAACCTATACGCTTCTCTCTCAGCAGGGGTTAATGTTACGTTCTCATACTTAGTTATTTCATCTTTTAGCGATGCGAGAGTGACTATCAGTAGGTTCGTTCTGTTACTGTCGCACATGTAATCCAGCAGTAGCAATGCTATTTTTTCTCCGTTCTCGGATTTCCTTAGAATCTCAATTAGATCCTCTATTGCCCCCATTTAGTCTCACCATCCACGTTAAAGCTCCAATCAAACCGGTAATTGCTAAGACAACACTAAACCCCGGAATTTTAAAATTTGGTAATTTTGAATTTTTATCATTCTCAGCTTTTACTACCTCAATGGGAATGGATATTTCCCTGACAGTGGCGTTTTTCTTATCGTTTCCAAAATAGTAAACAATCGTTCCTTTTATGGTAAAGTTACCAGCATTATTCGGCACTACAGTAATTTTCACTGCTTTAGATTCTCCCGGTTTAACAAAAAACGTTCCTGTATAGATTCCCACACCACTCTGGGCGAACTCGGATGACACGACGGACATACCTGATGGTGGTCTGAGGATCACCTGTAGGGTCATGTTAGGATTCTTAATTAGATTTACAACCGACAGGGTTAGACTGAACTCCTGCCCGACCCTCGCCTTAACAACATCGCTTGTGAGATCCACCACGACATCCTCCAATGCTTGTGCAGAGGAATGAGCGTAGGCTAAAGAGGGATGGAATTGCAAAACATCTACATATTTCTCAGCGAAGTCCGTATATTCGGCTGGCCCGCTGTGGTATTTGACGCACACAAAAATTCTGTACCTTCCTGCATGTCTTGCAGTAATATGGAAGTCTACATCCTTTGACTGTCCGGGTGGTATGTCTCCCATTTTTTTTGTTAAATGAACGGATAAGCCGTCCGATGATACAGTTACAACAACATCTTGAGCTATGGCATTTCCAACGTTTTCAATTACGACCTTTGACAGTTGACTTTCACCAATTTCCATATTTCCTGCCTCTATCTGTATTTCAAGTTTGGGTTGATCAGTCTGAGGGATGCTACCGGGTGGCTGGGGAGGAGGGGGAGGATGTGGAGGAGGGGGTAGTGGCTTGGCAGTGGATATTAGCATACAGCAGATCACAAACATGAGCAGGCAAACAGGTTTTGCATATTTTCCAATTATCCCTGCCATATCTCAACCCTCACGGGTTTACAGTTTTCATCAAAAAATGCCACCTCATGCTCTCTTGTCAAAGATCTCCATTTTATTCTATTACCATGCACCTCAGGATTTTTCCGCTTTCCAAGTTTTTCTTCTGAAATTGCGTGAACGCCAAAATAAATCTTTGTGTTTGGTAACTTCTCCTTAAATATCTCAGCAATTTTCTTAATCGTATCCTTATCTTCATCAGACAACTCTGGTATTCCATTAGGATGTGTATGCACATCCACAATTATCTCTGGCACCTCTTCTCGTTCTCTGAGTATGTGTTTTATCTTGTTTTCAGTAACCGTATAGACTGCCAAAGGTGTTGCCTCCTTTATCACCTCGCTTGAAGTGAATTTGTGCAACATGTCTATAACTTTGATTCCAGATAATGCGTATGCCGTTTCGACATCCTTCTGGTTCGGTCTGAATACACTTTCAACCCTTATTTCCATCTGGTCGATGATGTTTCTTAAAAGAAATAAAGTTGGTTTTTGGATTGATCGCCTCTTTGAAATCGATTTCGCAGGTAACTCTATACGTCTTTTCTTTCTGATTACAAACTCCCCCTCTCCCTCTATGGTGATTCTGACGCCCATTGTTAGGTCACCCGTATTTACCGTAATTTTACGTTTCTTCTATTTCAACTTTTGGGGGCTTTCGTCGCATACCGAATATTATGGCAATACCACCAAGTACAACTGCTACCAGAATTATCCACATAGGGTTTATGGGTTGTTGGAGAATCTCGGTTTTATTAGCATTAAATTTAACTGGTTCTTTAATATAAAACGGATGTGTTAGACTTATCTGCTGGAAATCGTTTCTGTCGTTTCCGGGATAATATATAACTTCGGCATGTATTATATGGTTTCCGACTTTCTCCCCAATAATATTCATGTAGACGGTTCTGTCACTTCCTGGAGGCACAACAAAATGCCCGTGCACGGTGCCAGCGGCGCCACCAGCAGAAAAACCCTCGCCACTGACGTGCACTCCTGCCGGCACTGAAACGTAGACATCCACGGTTAAAACAACATTGTTGATTGACGGATTGCTGAAATAAAATTCAATCAATCCCGGATTGTTTTTTGTTATTACATCGTTAACTGGTCTGATTTCGACTATTGGTGCAATCTTAAATCCGTTCGGCTGACTTGAAGCATTTGGAACCGACTTGGGTGAAGATGATGGAGGGGTGGACTGTGAAGAAATCGGTGTTAGTGTGACGTTTATATATGTAGTGTTGTTGTAAACCATCACATTCTCAACAAATTCGTAATAACCTTCTTTGACAATTCTGATTTCGTATTTTCCTGTGCTGAGAGTTATATTCAGTGGTGTAGTTCCTATACATTCCCCGTTGACATAAACCGCCGCTGCTGATGGTGTAGAATATATTATCATATTCCTTTTTGTTTCTTTAGCTATAACTGGCGCTGATATCAGAAGTGCAGTTAAGCATACAATCAATATAGTCGTTTTCATACATATTCACCTTATGTAATTTTACAAAAAAGAATATTTAAATTTTTCGCTAGGATTTATTAAACTCCAATTAAACCAAACATTCTTGGTCATTTTTCTTATCCATTCAAAGAATCTCTATCGCTTGTATTCTTTGCACGTTTTTATCTCTCAATGAGTTTCCTTTGAAGAACTGTTTTTTCCTGTTTTCTGTTGATTAAGTTTGTTATCTTGCTTTTTTACTGGCTTACAGTTTCGCCGCTACTTTACTGTTCTCCGTATGTCTTCGTTCGTTATTCGAGTGTATAGCTATTTACACGACAAATCTTTAAATATTTGGCAATCAATCTTATACGGATGATGGATCTTTTGTTAGCCCTGATATTCGCAATCATGCTGATATATTTACTCAGTCTTTTCATGTGGCTCAGTCTTAAAGGGGTAGGAAGGGACAGAAAGTTTTTGGACGTTTTATTGGTCAATATAATTGCCGTGGTGTTTTGCGGTTTAATATACTGGGTTATGAATCTAATTCCGACTTACGCCATGTTCGCTTCGATCGCTACAGGATTGGTTTACATAATCCTGATCAGATCGGTCTTAAGCATTCGACTTTGGGAAACGTTGCTCGTAATATTCTTCTCAGCTTTCGCATCTTCACTTGTGCTGTTCGGAATCGCACGCCTTACGAGGATCGGTGTATTCGAAGATTGGGCTTATCAGCTTCTGAAGCTTGAAATTGCAGCAGATCTCATCAAATATCTTATAAAGAACTATCACATAATTGTGGAGCAGTTCGAAAAGCTTATGAAAATCAGTATATAAGCCTCTGAACGGGAACTATCAAAATATCCCTCGCCCCAACCTTCTTGAGCTTTTCCAAAACCTCGAAAAGCTTATCTTCGTGAACAACGACGTGAACAGCCAGCATGTTCTCATCTGATTCGACCTTCATAACCGTCGGACCCTTCAAGCCCGGAACTATCCTTTTGACATCCTCCAACGCATCTTCCGGAACGTTCATCATCAGATACATCATACCCCTTGCATTCAGAACGCCATGAATTGACGTTACCAAGGCTTTAACTTCGAAGCTTTCCCTCCATTCCTTATTCACAATTAGAACAGCTTCCGTTTCGAGAACTTCTTCTATCACCCTGAGGTTGTTCATCCTAAGAGTCGTGCCGGTTGAAGTTAAATCCAAAATGGCATCCGCAACTCCGATGTGAGGAGCGTTCTCGCATGCCCCTGAAACTTCAACTATCTCAACTTCTATCCCCTTCTCATCAAAAAATCTCTTTGCTATATTTTTGAATTCCGTAGCTATCCTCATTCCTTCGAGATCTTCAATAGATCTTACGCTCGATTCTGCCGGAACCGCAACGACCAATTTTGCTTTTCCGAATCCCAATCTGAGCAGAACGTCAACATCAACTCCTGATTCGACAACCATATCGTAGCCGGTAATTCCAACTTGGGCAGCGTTCATGTAAACGTATTCCGGAATATCCTTGGCTCTAGCAAATAGAACGTTTATGTTCGGATTGTTAGTCGAAACTATCAGTTTTCTCTCCTCAGTTTCCGGCTTAATTCCAGCCTGCTTTATCAGATCCAATGCCGGCTGGCTCAATCTACCTTTGTTCGGAATCGCTATTATCATGAGAGAAACCTCCTGATCTTTTCAAATATACCCTCCGGACTCTTTAATATTATTATTATAAGCAGGATGTATAGAAATATCTCGTCCGAAACGTTAAGCGATAGCTCTTGAACTATTCTGGCGAAAATGTAGTTCTTAGCGAGATAAATCAGAAACGCTCCGATGATTGGTCCGTATATCGTTCCCAATCCTCCTATAACAGCTGCTAAGATTATCATCAGCATCAGAGGGATGTCGAAGAGATCGGGGCCAACTGTGATCCTGTAATGAACCATCACCGCTCCAGCCAAGCCAGCGAAGAATGCGCTGAGGCAGAAGGCTATCAGCTTATACTTAACGACATCTATTCCGACGGCTTCAGCAAGCTCCTCATCCTCTCTAATCGCCTTAAGCTTAATTCCCAACGGACTTCTTATTATGTAAACGATTGCAGCCACACACGTTAGCATGAATATAAGGGATACGTAGTATTCAGCCGTTAAGCTCGGCGCTAAGGAATTCTCGAATCCGACCGAAAATCCTTCGTATCCGCCGAAAATTTCAGAATAAACGTTCAGAAGCTGGATGCATATTAGGGGAAGTATTGCGGTAACCAAGGCTAAGTAGTATCCCTTAAGTCTCAAGCATATAGCTCCGATCGCGAAGCCGAAGGCAACAGCCATCAAACCACCGAGGATTATCGTAACAAAGATCGGCAGATGCGGGATTGCTATGCCCAACCTTTCCGGATTTTGAAGTAAAGCTGTCGTGTATGCTCCTATTCCTATAAAGACCGTGTGCCCCAAATTTATCTGTCCGGCGTAACCGGCTATGAGATCCCAGCTTACCACGTAAACGACGAATATGAATGTCAATCCCAAGAGATACACTACCGACTGCGGGGCAAAGAACGGAAGTATTGCCAGTATAATTAGGGATATCAGCGCCAACCGCTTCATTCACTCCACCCCGAACAATCCCTTCGGTCTGACTATGAGTATTAATATTATCGTCGCCAAAGCTGCGATTTCAGCCCATCTCGGCTCGTAGAACATCGAAATGGCGACCTGTATGAATCCGATTATGAACGATGCAATTATGCTACCTCTAACGCTACCCAGACCGCCGAGTATGACGATGGCGAAGGCGTATATCAGAACCCTGAAGGCTGTAGCGGGATTCACCGCATATATTTGAGCGTATAGGATTCCAGCCAAGCTAGCTAAGATAGCTGAAATCGCCATTGCAACGGAGTAAACCCACTCGACATCTATTCCTACAAGCATAGAAGCTTCCATATCCTGTGATGTAGCCATTATGAACTTACCGACCTTAGTTCTCCTTATGAAGAGATCCAAACAGATTATTACGACGATCGCGATTCCCAATATCATAAGTCTGTTCGTCGGAACGGGAACACCGGCAATGGTAACCAATCCCGAAACTAGCGATGGGTAAGATTGGGATATGTCCTTGAATATCGCTAACAGAATCTCCTTTATAAGCAAAGCTAAGGCGAGCGTTATCAGAATGACCATAAC
>JALWBF010000094.1:0-549 GCA_027016055.1 Archaeoglobaceae archaeon
ATCTTCAATAATGTAGATTTACCACTACCGTTTGGGCCAATTATACCAAAAATCTCGCCCTTTTTAACTTTAAAGCTAACATCCCTAAGAGCCCAAAAATCGATGAATTTTCGCTTCTTTTTAATTGTTGCGAGTATCTCCTCGAACAAAGTAAGTCTTCTTTCAACAGGTATTCTGAACTTCTTCGATACGTTTTCGACTTCTATCATAGTATCTCCCCAAATCCCTTCTGTAATCTACTAAATATAACATGTCCAAGTATTAACATAGCTATTGATGAAATTAAGACAAAAAGGATGTCTGTAATTGAGATGTAGCCATATATCATCACCCCCCTATACAGTTCAATTATTCTTGTTATCGGGTTTAACATGTATAGGGCATGGTATTTTTCGGGAATAACAGAGAGGGGATACACTATTGGGCTTGCAAAAAAAAGTATATTTGTAATGACTTCCCAAATCTGGTTCAAATCCCGGAAATGTATCATTAAAGCTGATAGAATCAAATTCACTCCGTAAACAAAGAAGAAGTAAAATAAATGAAGTA
>JALWBF010000094.1:559-3106 GCA_027016055.1 Archaeoglobaceae archaeon
AATTTTCCCTCCGAAAAAGTATATTATGAGTATGAGAATCACTAGCTCTATGAAGGAGCTAATTGCGTAAGTTAAAGTAGTCGTAAGTGGGAGAATTTCACGAGGTAGATTTGTTTTCGTAACGTAATAACTCTTTCCCAAAATTGAAAACATTCCTACAGATGTTCCTACTTGAAAAAATCTAAAGGTAAACACGCCGACGAGAACATACAACGCGAAGTTTTCGACGAAAGTGAACACATTTCTGAAGACAAAATACAAGACTAACGCCAAGAGAAAAGGCGCCAATATGCTCCAACCCAAGCCAAGGACACTACCTCTATATCTCAGCTTGAACTCGTATTTCGTTAAAATCAGTATTACGTCCTTCCGCTTAAGATATTCAAACATTTACAGCGACCTCCTCTCTTACCCATATTTCAACTTTTTAAGCACTTTAAGTATCTTCTGTCTGATACGATGTATGTAGAAGTTTTGAATAAGTACGGAATAAAAAAATACGAGTTCTTACAATTACATAGACAATATAGATAGTTATTTATAGATTAAAATTTATAACATTAAACTTACAGAAACTCACAGGTATACATGGGATATTAGGTAATTCTTGTATTTTGAACTATCCCAATCTTAAATCTTTATCGAGAAATCTTCCTTATCCCTCGTTAAGTTCGGATTGTAGTATGGATCGTTATCAAGCACATGTCCCCACCTTCTTCTCATATATTCTACCTCTCTCATGAAGCGTGCCTGCTTTTCTGGTGTGTCTTCGTAGCCCCTTGAAAGCGATTCATGGTGATACAGCACAGCGTAGGGTGTATAAACAATTAGATAACCTCTTTCTCTTAGCTTTAAACAGTAATCTACATCGTTGAACGCGATTGGTAAATTGACTTCGTCAAAACCTCCGACTTCTTCAAACAATGACTTTTTCGTTAGCATACAAGCCGCAGTTACTGCCGAGTAATTCCTAACTACGTTGATTATACCAAAATACCCGTGATGATCTGGAAAGCCATAGTAAGGATTACCAGCTACCCTATGCTTACCCAATCCTAATACAACACCACAATGCTGTATTTTTCCATTCGGAAATAGCAGCTTAGCTCCAACTGCTCCAACTTCCTTTCTTTGAGCGGGTTCAAGCATTGCAGAGAGCCACTCTGGAGTTATGACCTCAGTATCGTTGTTTAGGAACAGAATGTACTCCGAATCAACCTTTGAGACTGCGTAGTTGTTAATCGCCGAGAAGTTAAACGGCTTGTTGTATTCCAGTATTCTAATCTTTGGATGATCTTTAATCGCATCATAATATTCGAACGTCCTTTCCTCCTGACTGTTGTTATCAACGATAACTATCTCGTAGTTCTGGTAGGTGGTCTTATTCAAGATAGAATCTACGCACCTCTTCAGAACATCCACCTTATCCTTAGTGGGAATTATTATTGAGACCTTTGGATTCCCCTTTATTTTATACTTGATCCTGTAACTACCGAGCCATAAGCCGTCGTAAACGCCCTCTATTTCAATTCCTCTTCTCTTCATCGCATCTGCTAAAGCCTTCTTAGCTGCCTCATAGGCATAAGGTTTGGCTGAAGTAGATGCAGCTGCTGAAGTTTCTATCATTCTCCAGTGATATAGTATCTTAGGAATATGGGCTATTTTATCAGTGTGCTCTAAAACCCTCAAAAACAGATCGTAATCCTGACTTCCGTCATATCCAAGTCTGAAACCTCCAACCTTATCGATAAGACTCTTCCTTATAACACTGAGATGACAGATATAATTGCAAGACAAAAACATATCTGGACTATAGTCAGGCTTGAAAAACGGGTCTCTTCTCCTACCTCTCTCATCGATTTTGTCTTCGTCGGAGTATATGAAATCAAGATCAGGCCTCTCATTTAGCAGTTTAACAACCTCATACAAAGCAAAAGGTGCCAATTCATCGTCATGATCCAAAAACGCTACGAACTCCCCCGTAGCTAACTTTAAGGCTTCGTTAGAATTTCCGGCAATTCCCAAATTCTTAGGCAAGAATTTAACTTTAATCCTACTATCCTTCCTAGCGTACTCTTCTAAGACCCTTCTAACATGAGGCTTCGTCGATCCACCATCAGCTATGCAAAGCTCCCAGTTATCATAGACCTGATTCAAGACCGATTCGATAGCTTTTCTTAGCCATCGTTCATCTGAGTTCCATGTTGGCATTATTATGCTTATTTTAGGTCTATACTTGAATTTCTTGCATTCTTCCCTCATCTTAGCTAACTCTTCTTTTTTAGGCTCATTCTTCAAAATCCATAACTCATAATCATCCATAATTTTAATATCATGATAAACTTGGATATTTATACCACCATTAATCTTTTTTCCGTCGTAGAAGAGCTCTACTTCTTCAAAGCTTACTTCATCGTTAAACCATACAGCCGCAGAAGGTTCTCCTATAGATCTCAGTCTTACCTTTATTATCCTTCCCTCGCAACCTTCTATAGGCTTGAACTTGATTGATGTGTAATCGTTATCCAATATTTTCCAACCCTTAAC
>JALWBF010000095.1:0-1429 GCA_027016055.1 Archaeoglobaceae archaeon
AGGTTGAGAAGATAAGGAGGGAGAAGGGCATCGAAGTTATAACGTCACCGCCGATCGTAGTTTTCAGAGAAACAGTTACGACAACTTCTCCTGTTGTCGAAGGGAAATCCCCGAACAGGCACAACAAGTTCTACATCGTAGTCGAGCCCTTGCCGCAGGATGTCATTAAGCTCTTCAAGGAGGAGAACATCGACATAAGAAAGGCTGACAAGAAGGAGTTGAGAAAGAAGCTCGTAGATGCCGGGTTAAGCAAGGAAGAAGCTGCCGGCATCGTTGACTACTACGAAGGCAACGTGCTGTGTGATGTTACAAAGGGTATACAGTATCTGAACGAGACTATGGATCTTATCATTCAGGGATTCAGGGAAGCCATGAGTGCCGGGCCTTTGGCTAAGGAACCTTGCATGGGTGTTAAGGTTAAGCTTGTGGACTGTAAGCTACATGAGGATGCTGTTCACAGAGGGCCGGCACAGGTCATTCCGGCTGTGAAGGGTGCGATATACGCTGCTATGCTACAGGCTAATCCGACTCTGCTTGAGCCGTATCAGAAGGTGTTCATAACGGTTCCGCAGGACATGCTCGGTAACGTTACGAGGGAGATTCAGGGAAGAAGAGGACAGATATTGGAGATGAGAACTGAAGGCGATCTTGTTACAGTCGTTGCTAAGGCTCCGGTAAAGGAGATGTTCGGATTTGCGGGAGCAATAAGATCGGCTACAGCCGGCAAAGCGATGTGTAGCGTTGAGCATGCCGGCTTCGAGCCGGTTCCGCAGGCTCTGCTTGACAACTTCATAATGGAAGTAAGAAAGAGGAAGGGTATGAAGCTGGAGTTGCCTAAGCCGGAGGACTTCCTGCCTTAACTATTTTTATTTCTGCAAAATTAAAAAGCTAAAAAGCATTGAAAAAAGGTATAATTTCCGTTCTTGTTGACAGACTCAACGCGTGCGTTTTTTGGAAGTCTAGAGACGATTGTAGATGGGTTAAAGAGCTACTTTTGCTATATTACGATAAAATAGACTGGAAATACCTCGAAAATAGATGCAGGGAGGAAGGTATGATTGACGAACTATTAAAAATCAGGGAAGATGTGGAGGAGATTCTAAATGAAGTTGGAAGATCTAATGAAAGAAAAGAGTAGGAAAATTTGGATTAGGTGTTATCTAAAACGAGAAGCCAAAAGAAGGCCAAGAGATCCTGAGAAAGAGAAAATACTCATTATAATAGACTACACAAGATTTAAGAGGTATATCCAAGAAGGAAAGCTTGAAATAATTGGAGATCGAAGATACAGACTGAGGATTTAAATTTTCAATCGTGTTTTCGGAGCCAAACTGTCAAACAAAACGAGATCCAATCTCCAACGATCTAATACGGCACTGGTAGGCTTTGAATGCTGGGAATAATTCCAATGCCAAACACTCAATAAAAC
>JALWBF010000095.1:1439-3036 GCA_027016055.1 Archaeoglobaceae archaeon
TCCGCATAAAACATGCGGGCACCGGCATAATTTAATAGATAAATTAATAGATAAAGTAGATCTAGTCCTTTAAAATCTCATTGATTTGTCTCCATAGCTTAAAAACTTATTAAAATTTAAAATTTTAAAAACATTAATAACAGCTTCTGTCTGTCTGGTATTAAAATAAAAACAACTAACTAAAAATTACATCAAATGTCAGACTCGATCGCCACGTATTTCATCTCCCTAAGGTAGCCTATCGGAATTCCCTCCCGCTTGGCCTTCTTCTTTAACATCTTATCGTTCGTAATCAGAACGCAACCGAACCTCCTTGCAGTCTCGAGCAGAGCTATATCGGTTCCGACGGCTTCGATTTCAACGATCTCGCAGAACTTCTCGACCAAGCTCAAGGCAAATCTTGCTGCCTGCCTTTCCTTGCCGGTTAAGGAAACGGAAAGATTCCTAAGCTCTTCAACGACTTTGGACGGAACCATGAATTTGTTGAAGCCCAATTCTCTAAGCTGTGAAAAGACGTCGACCTTCTCGGTAAAGATATACATCAGAACGTTCGTATCCAAAACGGCACACCTTACCTTATCGTTCCCGCACCTATCAGCCTCCATCTCCCGCCGACCCTTCTGCTTATGGCAACCCTCCAGCCGGATTCGGCACAGACAGGTCTCTTAAGCTTGACCTCGACGATATCATCTCTGGCTGAAGTTACGGTTCCCAAGGTTACGGCAGTTCCAATTACGAGCATCAGAGGCTCGTTCATCTTTATCTTCTCAACCTTGATCTCCTTCTCAACCCCCACAACCCTCTCAAGCAACTGAACGTCCATCGCGAATTCGGTAAGAACATCCGGCAGTTCGTTCGGATGACCTAACACATTGCCGACCAAACCGTCGCTTTTTGTCAAAGCTGGATCTAGCTTAGTTGAAACTCCTATAAGCCCGCCGGGAGTTGCCTCTTCAACCATCCTGCCGGAAGCCATTATGCTAACGACTTCGGAATGAAGGGGCTGCCAGTTCCCCCTTTCATCCTTTATCCCCGGTCTTATCTCTATCTCATCCCCAACCCTAAGCCTACCTTTCGCTAAAGATCCTCCGACAACTCCTCCTATCAGATTTTCAGGTTTCGTGCCGGGTTTGTTCACATCGAAGCTCCTAGCTATGTGCATCAAAGGTGAAGAATTCAGATCCCTCTCCGGAGTGGGAATCGTTTCCTCTATCGCCTCGATCAGCGCATCGATGTTGACCTTCTGCTGGGCTGAGATCGGAATTATCGGAGCGTTTTCGGCAATGGTTCCCTTGATGAATTCCCTGATCTCACGGTAGTTCTCCAAAATCCTCTCCTTCGGAACCGTATCGATCTTGTTCTGTGCTATAACGATTTTATCCACTCCTATAATCTCCAGAGCCATCAAATGCTCCTTCGTCTGCGGACGCGGACACTTCTCGTTCGCGGCTATAACTAAGATCGCACCATCCATAAGAGCTGCACCGCTGAGCATCGTTGCCATAAGCATTTCATGTCCCGGGCTGTCAACGAAGCTTACAGTCCTGAGAACCTCAGTCTTAACTCCGTGAATCGGGCATATCCTTTCCGTTGTATA
>JALWBF010000096.1:0-2104 GCA_027016055.1 Archaeoglobaceae archaeon
TCATACGACTCCGGAAAACTTTGCCGAGGTTCTTCCGTTCTGCAGAGCTAAGGTCGTTTATCTGACGCATATGTATCCCCAAGCCTACGAGGTAAGAGACAGAATACTTGAACGTCTTAGAAGCGTTAGAGAAGACATTAAATTCGTGATTGCCGAAGATGGAATGAGCTTTGAGATTTAGTTGGCACGCAAAGTCTTATAATTTTTGAAGCATCAGGTGAAATTATGAGATTTATCGTAAAGAACTTCGGTCCGATTAAACATGCCGATGTTACCTTAGGCAATTTCACGGTATTTATTGGCCCGGGAGGAACGGGAAAGTCCTATCTGGCTTATCTGATCTGGATGCTTCAAAGGATGGAGCCCGATTGGAAAGCGATAGGTAGTGGAATACCAACAATTAATGAATTTAAAGAGTTGTTTAAAATGATTAAATGTAGGAGTTACTCCAAAGATTTTACGGGAATATCCTATAATTTATTAACCAAAGCAATGGAAATAACCCAAAATGCTCATGAAAAAACTATTGCAAATTACTTTAAAGATACATTCAATGTTAGCAATCTTAGTGAGCTAATACATAAAGGAGAAAAAACTAGTGTTATATGTATCTGCAACAACGATGGGTCCAAAAAAATTATAATAGAGATTAAGGATAACGATATTCGAGTTAGCGGATTTAAAGAACTTGTAACAAGAGATTTCGTGATAAAATATGCTGAAGATGAAAATAAAATTAGTTTTTATTATAAAAATAAAGAATTAGTTTCAGAATATCACCCTCCAAATCCAGATGATGTTGATATCTTTGATGCTATGTATAAAGTAATCTTGATAGCTATACCTTATATAATGTCAATATCTCTAGATGGATTTATTACAGCTAGAAGTAAATTTAATGCAATATTTACCGACAGCAAATCCGGCTTCCTTAGATTTGCACCAAGTTTGATTAGATATATTTTGACAAAAAGAGATGAATTTCCACTAAATTTACCTGATAGGGAGATGTTATCTTTACTTATAATAGATAAAAAAGAAATAAAAGATAAAAACTTGAAAAAGATAGCTGAATTTTTAGAGGATGAAACTGGCTATGTTGTAGATATCGAAACTGAAGGTATGCTATTTCCAGAAATCTACATTGGTAAGAAAGTATCTGCTGAAGATAACAACACCAAAAGATATCCGATTTTACGTTCACATTCAGGGATTAGAGAACTATCCCCATTAATTCTTTGTTTAAAATATGTTTTTAAAGATGAAACATTTATTGTCATCGAAGAACCAGAGACTCATCTTCATCCATACATGCAAAGTATCGTAACGAGAGCTTTAGCCATGCTCAGTAAATATGCTAACGTTTTGATAACAACTCACAGCCCGATAATCTTGGATGAGCTCGACAATTTAATAAAACTCAACAAGCTCAGTCCTGAGGAAAAGAAGGAAAGGGGTTATAAAGAGGAAGAAGGCTTAGATTCAAACTCTCTGAAGATATACAGATTTAAGCTCGACGGAACCGTTGAGGAAGTAAAGGTTACGGATGATGGGATCGAAGAAGAGGAATTTTCGTCCGTTATTGTGGAACTCTCCAACAGATACGCTGATGTTGAAGAAGCCGTTTGGAGGAAGATTCATGGCAGGTGAAATCGATAGGCTAATTGAGAAGTTGAAAGATAAAATTAACGACAATGATTGCTTCGATTTCAATCTACATATCGATTGTTGCGGAGTAAAAGCTTCGGGGTATAAGCTTAAAATTAGATTTGATGGATGTGCAAATAAGTATTTTGACATTAACGGAGGATGCGATTGCATTTTCATTTTTTCGGATAAGGTTTGCATAGTCGAATGCACGACGGGCAAGTTTGGCAGTAGAGACGCAAAAAGAAAACCAGAACAAATAAAAGCGTGCTACAATCTCATTAGGTCGTTAGGTTATAAAGGTCTGATTGTGGCGATCCTTTATTACGAATCGTTTGACAAGAATATCTCAAAAAAAAGAGTAGAACTTGAGCTAAGGAATATCAAGAAAAAAGATAAGGGATTTATAATTAAATATCGCAAATGTGGTAAAGAATCAATTACTTAAAAGCTAAAT
>JALWBF010000096.1:2114-3182 GCA_027016055.1 Archaeoglobaceae archaeon
GCGTATTTCCTTCAGAGATTGAAAGAGCTAAATAATCCGCCGAAAATAGAGTTCGCCGATTCAAAGACATTCGAGTTCGGAGAAATTCAAATCACGTTCTCAAAACCGGTTTTCCACGGAAAAGATAGCAGATTGGGCTACGTGCTCGAGGTCTGCGTAGATGACGGAAAAAATCGGTTCGTATACACTTCAGACGTGGAAGGAGCGACTCATGACGATCAGATAGCCTTCATAATCGAATCCGACCCGGATTTGGTTTTCATGGATGGACCGATGACTTATCAACCCCGCATATTCGGAAGCAAGCTCCTCGAGAAGTCAATTGAAAGCATTTCAAGGTTAATCGAAGGAACGAGGGTTAAGGAGATAATTCTGGATCATCATCTGGCTAGGGATCTGAAGTGGAGGACTAAAATCGATCAGATCTTCAAAAAAGCCGAGGAACACGGAGTTAAGGTTAAATCCGCAGCCGAATTCGGAGGCTTGAAGGAGGAGCTACTCGAAGCTAAGAGGAAGGAGCTTTACGGTCACTGAAAAGTATATATTGTTGCGGTGGTTAGTTAATTCGATGTTAACGCCTGCCGAGATCGAGAAGATAAAGAGCAAGCTTAGAGGTGTCGAAGAAAGGGTTGAAATCGTAATCGTTCCGGACGACAACTGGAAGGACTTCGAGGATTTCGCCAAGATTTTATCCGAAGCTAACGATAAAATTTCCTACGTTATTGAAGATAGAAACGTAACGGCTAAGCCGGCAATGATATTGAAGAAGAACGGTCGGGAAAACATAATCTACCATGCCATCCCACTCAGAGAAGAGCTCGAACCTTTCCTGAATACCTTGATCATGCTGTCGAAAGGATTTGAACTCGATGAAGTCAAAGATTTATCGGCTGAAATAATGGTTTTCGTTATGCCCATCTGTCCGCATTGCGCTAAGGTTGTGGAGACGGTAAACAGCTTTGCGGTAGCAAATCCAAGGATAAGGTCGATCATAATAGATGCGAGCAGATTCACGGATTTAATGCAGAAGTTCGACATAACCTCGGCACCAACTACAATAATAAACGG
>JALWBF010000096.1:3192-14909 GCA_027016055.1 Archaeoglobaceae archaeon
GGTGAGATCAAGCTTACGGGTTACCTATCGAGGAATGAACTGATAGAATGGCTTAGGAGAGCTTCCGGAGATTACAAACGCGATTATTTCGTTACTCTCCTCAACGAGAGGAGATTGGACGAAATAAAATCCATGATCGAAAAGAATCCCGAAGATATCAGAATTCTTGCGGAATTATTAGCACATGAGGAGTTTCTTGTTAGATTCGGAGCCATGGTTGTAATCGAGCAGATAGCGAAGGAAAGTCCGGATATAGTCAAGCTTGCTAAGGATGTTATCAGAGGACATCTCAAGCATGAGGATTTCAGAATAAGGGAGGATGTAGCTATGCTTCTCGGTAGCATAGGTGACGAAAGCGACGTCAAGTTCTTGGAAGAGCTTTTGAAAGAGGAGAAGGATGAAGTGAAGGATTCGGCGATGGAAGCTATTGAGGAAATCAGAAGCAAGCAGAAGAAATGATATTTGCAGAACTGAAGCTTAAGGACTGTGTTGTTAGAATACCCTTCGTTTGCCGGCAGTGTGGAAAGTGTTGCAGGATTTTGAGCAAGATAGTCTTCGATCCGGTCGAAAAGAAAATATACATGGAAAATATTGAGGAGATTTCGAAGCACGTGAGTATGGATGAACTCATCGAGGAGTTGAGTAGGAAAATCGATGCCAAGCATCCGGTTATGCTTCCGTGTCCGTTTCTCAAGGACAACAGATGTTCCATACATCCGATAAGACCCAAAAGCTGCAGAATATTTCCCTTAGGCAGGGAACTTGATCAGGGCATCGGCTGTCCCGGATTGAAAAGGCTTATGGAGCTAACTTCGGCTTTCAACGCTGAAAGCTTGGAGTTCAAATTCGTCGAAGGGGATATTGAAAAGACAAAAGTAAGTGAGGAAGTTGTTGAGAAATTCCTATCGCTAAGTCCGAGTGATGAGGAAATAGAGCTTTTTTTCAAGTTGAACGAGTTAAGAACTTCGGAACGTTCTCGTCGTAAGGCGGATATATCACGCCCTTCTCGGTTATCAGAGCAGTAACGTATTTAAGAGGTGTCGGATCGAATGCTGGATTGAAAACCTTAACATCCTTCGGAGCGATCAGGGTTTTTCTGCATTTGATGTTGCAGTATATAAGCTCATCCCTGCCTCTTTCCTCTATGATGACTTCATCCATCGTTCTTTGCCAGTCAAAAGTCGTTATCGGGGCGGCAACGTAAAAAGGAACGCCGTGCTCCTTCGCAACTACCGCAACGGTGTATGTTCCTATCTTGTTGAAAACGGCATCCCTAACGATTCTATCCGCTCCGACGATGACCTTGTCAACCATCCCTCTTTGCATGACGAATCCGACCATGTTATCCGTGATCAATGTCACATCGATTCCATCCTTCATGAGTTCCCAGCACGTTAGCCTCGAACCCTGATTGAGCGGACGCGTCTCACAAGCTATCACTTTAATCCGCTTCCCCTCCTCAACAGCGCTCCTTATAACCCCCAAAGCCGTTCCCCAGTCGACGGTTGCAAGTCTTCCGGTATTGCAGTATGTAAGCACCGTATCCCCATCTTCGAGCAACTTGGCTCCGTGCTTACCTATGAGCTTGTTTCTTCGAACATCCTCTTCGGCAATCTTCTCAGCCTCCTCAAGCGCAAGCTTTCTAATTTCATCAACATCGTTACCGCTCAAAGCCCTCTTCAGCACTCTATCAATTCCGTAAAATAGATTCACGGCAGTCGGGCGAGTAGAGGCTAAAAGTTTAGCTCTCTTCCTTATATGCTCCTTCATTTCATTCACATCTTCAAAATCTCGCTCGAAACAAGCTAAAGCGATTCCGTAGCCGCCGGCGGCTTCCAAGGCTGGAGCACCTCTCACGGCCAATCTCTTTATGGCATCGGCCAACTGCTCGACGCTTCTGCACTCTATTATTGTGAACTCATCCGGCAAACGCGTCTGATCTATAAGTTTTACCGCGTTGTCCTCCCAGAATATTGTTCTCATGCTGAAAGGTTAGTTCGCACAATATATATTTTAGCCAATTATATCGCGTTCGGCAACGATAACGTTTAACTTCATGCATGCAGATACCATCACCGATGCAGCTAAAGTTGACAGACTTCGCCCGGCTTTTTGAAGAGAGTAAAGAGGTAGATAAGAGATGTCAGATTCTGCTCGAGGAAATGAAAGCTTATCATGCTCAATTTTTGGAGGAACTCAATAAGGTTTACGAGATAGCCAAGAAAGCAAGGGCTAAGGGGTTGGATCCTTCAACGGAGGTAGAAATTCCCATTGCCAGAAACATGGCCGAAAGAGTGGAACAGCTGATGAAGATCGAGGGATTGGCTAAAAGGATAATCGAGCTTGAGAAGGAAGGATTGAGCAGAGAAGAGATATGCTTTAAGATCGCCGAAGAGATAGTTAAGGGGAAGTTCGGGGAATTTGACAGGCTGACCGCGATAGATAAGGCTATTAGGACTGCGGTTGCTATTCTTACCGAAGGAGTGGTTGCGGCACCGATTGAAGGTATAGCCAAGGTAAAGATCGATAAAAACCACGACGGGACGGAATTTCTGAAGATATACTACGCCGGACCGATAAGAAGTGCCGGCGGAACAGCTCAGGTTATTTCCGTGCTCGTAGGAGATTACATAAGGCGTCTCGTCGGTTTAAACCGTTACATACCGACCGAAGAGGAAATTCTGAGGTATTGCGAGGAAATTCCGCTCTACAAGAAGGTTGCGAATCTTCAGTATCTGCCGAGCGACGCCGAAATTAAGCTGATAGTTTCGAACTGCCCGGTTTGCATCGATGGAGAGCCGACGGAAGACGTCGAAGTTTCGGGTTACAGAAATCTGCCGAGGGTTGAGACCAACAGAGTGAGAGGCGGCATGTGCCTCGTTATTGCCGAAGGTATAGCCCTCAAGGCTCCGAAGCTCAAGAAGATGGTAGAAAAGCTCGGAATCGATGGCTGGGAATGGCTTGACAAGCTGATAAACAAGGAATTCGAGGAACAAAAGACTGAGGATGTTGAAAAATATACGAGCGGTCTTTACGGTAAAAGTAAGTCTGAGGAGAACGAAGATGAATTCGAATCGGAGGAGGAAGAGTTGGAGATAGCCGAAAAGCTGGATAAGGACAAGGACGAGGAGCTTGAAGCCCAGATAAAGCCAAAGGATAAATATCTATCGGACATAGTCGCCGGAAGACCTGTTTTCAGCCATCCTTCCCGCAAAGGAGGTTTCAGGCTGCGTTACGGAAGGGCGAGAAATTCGGGATTCGCCACTGTCGGCATAAACCCAGCTACGATGATAATAGCCGATGGATTCATCGCAATAGGAACCCAGCTTAAAGTAGAAAGACCGGGAAAGGCCGGAGGAGTAGTGCCAGTTACAAGCATAGAGGGTCCGACAGTTAGACTGAAGAATGGGGATGTAGTAAAGGTAAACACAGTGCAGGAAGCTCTGGCTTTGAAGGATCGGGTCGAGAAGATCCTGGATATGGGTGAGATTTTGATAAACTTCGGAGACTTCTTGGAGAACAACCACCCCCTGATGCCGTCATCTTACGTTTACGAATGGTGGATTCAGGAAGTCGAGGATAAAATTCCGAGGGGAGATTACAGAAAGATAGACGAAGATACCGCTTTGAAGCTGTGCGACGAATACGGTGTGCCGTTGCATCCGAATCATACATACCTCTGGCACGATATAAGCGTTGAAGACTACTTCTACCTCCGAAGTTACGTAGCAGAGCACGGTAAGATTGAAGGAAGGGGAAAGCAGTGCTTGGTTATCGATTACGATGAAAGGGCAAAGAAGATTCTGGAGGATCTGCTCGTGGAGCACAAGGTTAGAGAAGGGAAGATCGTTCTTGATAAGTGGAAGGTTCTCGTTAGATGCCTCGGCTTAACGTATGAACTGAAACCGGTAAGGGTGGAAGTAGGCGATGAAAGGGATGTTCTAAGCATAGTGAGAAAACTTTCAGGATTGGATGTAAGAGCGAAGGCTCCTACTCGGATAGGTGCGAGAATGGGAAGACCGGAGAAATCCAAAGAGAGGAGGATGAGTCCACCGCCCCACATCCTCTTCCCAATCGGCTTGGCCGGCGGAAACCAGAGAAACATAAAGGCGGCGATAAACTACACGGAATCGTATAACTCTACGAAGGGGGAAGTTACGGTTGAGATTGCATTGAGAAGATGCAAGGAATGCGGAAAGGAGACGTTCTGGCTTAAATGCGACTGCGGCGGGATTACTGAGCAACTATACTACTGCCCGAGATGTAAGATCAAAATCGGCAGCGAGATATGTCCGAAGTGCAAGGGGGAGGCGAAGGGATACGTAAAGAGGAAGATAAACGTAAGGGAGCTCTACGAAAAGGCTATTAAGAATCTTGGCGAATGGGACAGTTTCGAAACGATAAAGGGAGTAATAGGATTGACTTCGAGGATAAAGATGCCCGAGAGACTTGAGAAGGGAATTTTAAGGGCCAAGCACGGAGTATTCGTGTTCAAGGATGGAACGATCCGATACGACATGACAGATCTTCCTATTACCCATTTCAAGCCGAAGGAGATCAACGTTAGCGTCGAGAAGCTCAGGGAATTGGGCTACACTGTTGATTGGCAGGGGAACGAGCTGAAGAGCGAAGATCAGATAGTTGAGCTTAAACCTCAGGACGTTATACTTTCGAAGGACTGTGCGGAGTATTTGGTGAAAGTTGCGAAGTTCATAGACGATCTGCTGGTCAAGTTCTACGGTTTGGAGCCTTTCTACAATGTAGAGAAGCCGGAAGATTTGATCGGTCATTTAATAATCGGCTTAGCTCCCCACACATCTGCCGGTGTTTTGGGAAGGATAATTGGCTTCACAGACGTCTCAGCAGGCTACGCTCATCCCTATTTCCATGCAGCAAAGAGAAGAAACTGCGACGGCGATGAGGATTGCGTTATGCTCCTTTTGGACGGATTGCTGAACTTCTCCCGTTATTATCTGCCCGACAAAAGAGGAGGGCAGATGGACGCTCCCCTTGTTCTTACAGCGATAATCGATCCGAAAGAAGTAGATAGCGAGGTTCACAACATGGACATCGTCGAAAGCTATCCGCTCGAATTCTATAAAGCCACATTGCGCTATGCAGATCCGAAGGAGCTCGTCGGAGTTATAGAGAGGGTCGAGGATAGACTCGAAAGCGATCTCAGATACTGCTGCCTCGGCTTTACTCATGATACCGAAAGCATAGCCTTAGGCGTTAAGGAGAGCGCCTATAAGTCGCTAAAAACAATGAAGGATAAAGTAACGGCACAGATGAGCCTTGCTGAGAGAATAATAGCCGTTGACGAGCACGATGTAGCTGAGAGGGTTCTGAAATGCCACTTCCTTCCGGATATAATCGGAAATCTTAGGGCATTCTCGAGGCAGGAGTTCAGATGCGTAAACTGCAATGCGAAGTATAGGAGGTTGCCTTTAACGGGGAAATGCTTGAAGTGCGGAGGAAAGTTAACGCTGACCGTTCACAACAGCTCCATAACGAAATACTTGGATCTTTCGAAGTATCTATGCGAAAGATACAACGTATCGAATTACACAAAGCAGAGATTGATGCTTATAGATTTGGAGATCAGATCGCTTTTCGAGAGCGATACGAGAAAGCAGATAAAGATAAGCGATTTCTTCGGCTGATAAACTATTTTTACATCGAGAGCTAAGTTAGTTGCGATGATGAATACGACCTGCGCCGAGGTTTCCGATGAGGAAATGCACCACCACTGATATAAAAGAGCAAAATTTTTAACATTAATGAAGATTCAATTTTGATTAATGATTTGCTCGATCATATTTTGTTTGATCGTAACAATAGGAATTGTCGTTTTAGGTAGAAAGTGTAAATGGCATGGATTTAAGGTTGAAGGGAGAGATGTGTTAACGTGGGCGATTTACGGCTATATAATTCCGATATGGATTCAGTTCGACTACGTATTTTCCAACATGAATTTTCTTGCTACGCTCATTTTTGCGATAGTGCTTAGTGTGGCTTTCTTAATAGTGTTTGCGGTGTGCAAGAAAAGAGGATTTTCTATGCTACCATTTGTCCTGCTGGCGACTATTCTCGCTTATTTGACACTTTCATTTGTTTACGTTTCAAATACGTCAGATCGCTGGAAATGGTTTATATTTGGAACGTTTAGACCTTCAGATGTTTTCGGCAATGCATTATATCTCGCACCACCTTGGATCGTCGGATTGGCAATTACAAGAGTAAAGCCCAAACTCGGGATACTTCTACCGATATTGGTCTTACTTTACAACCTATACTCCCCGATGATCATCGATAAGATCGCTCATCTAACTAAATATTACCCACAACCCCCAACCGAACAATTATACCAAATTGCGATGTGTTCATACTTAGCCGTAATCTATGCCATTACAGTTCTAACCGTCGCTTTCTTGATGAGAAAGGTTAGGAGGGTTGAGGGATGAGAGTTTATAAGGTTAAACTCGGATACATGCCGGATTCCTCCGGAGGTTTCGGATTCGGAATGATGTTGCTATTTTATCCGATAATAATTGCTATGATTGCCTCCGGATGCATTTACGCTGCATATATCTCCGGAGCTTTTGGTGAGAAGGATGAATCCGAAGATAAGGACTGAATTCTTCGGGGGTATTATCTTCGATCCTGAACTGAGGATTACCGCTTACGTCGATAAAAACTTTATGAGAAAACTCGGCTACAACGAATTTCCGGACTTGGATCATTTATCCGCCCCGGAAGTTGTTCACGTTGAGGTCACGAAAAGATGCAACCTACACTGCAGACACTGCTACGTTAACGCCGGATGTTGTGATGAACTAAGTTTCAACCAGCTCAAAGAGCTCATCGATATAGTTGCAGGTATGAATGTCTTTCAAATTGCCTTTGGAGGAGGAGAGCCGTTTTGCAGGGAAGATTTTTTAGATATAGCCAAATATGCATACGATCGCGATATAGTCCCCAACGTTACGACGAACGGAGTTTCAATAAAAACGGACAAACTCGACCTATTCGGTCAGATCAACGTTTCTTTGGATGGAGCTGACAGGGAAACATACCTTAGGGTTAGGGGTTGCGATGCATTTGACAAAGCTATAAATACGATAAAAACTCTTGCGGGAAGCTACGACGTCGGAATAAACGTCGTTGTTACAAAATACAACTTCGAAAATTTACACGATATAATGAAGTTGGCTGAGGAGCTTGAGGTTAACGAGGTCATGCTTATAAGACTGAAGCCGATTGGCAGATGTAAAGAAGTTTACGATGAACTGAGATTGACGGAAAATCAGCTTCAAAGGTTTGAAGCTAAGATCAGATCGCTATTGAATTACGAAGTTATTGTCAAAGTTGATTGCGCCTTTATGCCATTCCTGACACCGGACGACAACGTTCTAATAGGCATGCAGGGTTGCGATTGCGGTATATCAAGTTTGGCTGTTAAAGCTAACGGGATAGTAACGCCTTGTAGCTTTCTCAGTCAAAGCTTGGGATTCTATAAGGATCTAAAAGATATATGGCATAATATGAGCAGAGAATTCAAAGTGGAAGTTTGCTCGGGTTGTCCCAAATACTACATATGCAGAGGTGGATGTAGGGTTTTTGCAGATAAATACGGAAAGGATTCGGAATGTCCTATCAGCCGAATATGAATCTCTTTAACTCCATATAGCTTTTGAAGCTGTAGTTGTGCTTATATTCCTTCAGCAATTCAACCGGCGGCTCTTTAAGTTCAGCTTTCTCCATTATCGGCTTTGAGCGAAGATAAGTTATGAACTGTGTAACGTTGCTCGGATTGGGCGAATCTATAGCCCTTTCGAAGTCTATGAAGTAAACATCTCCGTTTCTTATCAGAATGTGCTTGCCCGGATGGTTCATCTCCTCCTTCTGAATTCTCATTCTATCCAAGCGGTAGCAGATGTCCAAGCATTTCTGCAGAATACCCCTTAACTCCTCGCCGTCAGCTTTCTTAACGTAATCCCTGATGAAAACTCCGTCGATAAACTCCATCTCTATCGTTAGCTTAGAAGGTTCGAAATCGTATAGTCTCGGAACGAATTTCTGAGATTGAAGAACGGTCAGATACCTGACTTCCTTCCAGAAGTTGTATCTGAACTGAGGCTTGAATACCTTTACGGCTTTTCCGTTCTCAACGTATACCGTGGAATTCTTTCCCTTCAGTTTAAGCATGTTTGATCGATCGCCTTCTCTACTTATAGCGATTTCCCCGCGATAGTTCTAAATCCAGCTTGAGGAGTTCGTATATATTTCCGACTTCCCTAATCTTTCTGTATAGATTACCTTTGGCATTGTAATTCACAGACAAGGCAGATATGTAGCCGGAAGCGACCTTGACGAATCCCAAGTCTTCAGGCTTAAGAGCTCTGCACAGCGGACATTCCCTCTCCAAGTAGAACCCGCCCAAAGCTATAAGCTTCAAAGCTCTGCTCAATGATTCCGGGGAAGTAAGGGAACCGACTTTAGGTTCCTTGGGCAACGGAACCTTTACGAAGTAAACAGAGCATCCCCTTTCGACTTCCTGCGGAACGAATCTGGTCGCATCTTCCGCATAGTATATTAGCTCGATTATGTCGTTGCAGAATTCGAATCTGATGATATGCTTTCCTCCGAAACCCAGTTCACCCATCCTTCGCTCCTCGACTATTTCCCCGCCTATGCTTTCTATGTTCGATCTTATTTCGGAAAGCGTAGTTTCGGGTAAATGCGAATCGATGAAAACGAGCTTATTTCCCAATATTACGGCATGCTGAACGTCTCCTCCGGAACCGGCATATAAAACGGGAAGATCGATGTTTGCTTTACCTACTTCCTCAGCTATCTTAAGCATGAAATCGAATTCTTCAGGCTCCAGGATGTCTTTTAATGCTCTTACTCTTGAGATCATCGATTTTTTATTTTTGCAAGGATTTTAAAGAATTAACAATTTTTACGGCGAAACTTTTACCACAACTACGGTAGCTCCGACGTTAAGGCTCATCTTCTTCGTATATGAATATGTCCTCGATTTTGACTCCGAAGAATCTGGCGATCTTGAATGCAAGCCTCAAGGATGGGTCGTATTTACCCTTTTCGATTGCTATTATCGTCTGTCTTGAGACTCCAAGTTTTTTGGCGAGTTCTTCCTGCGTTAGATTGTGCATAACCCTGTAAACCTTGAGTTTATTCTTCATACTCCCCCAAACTTCCAAGCGTAGTAGCGGTAAATAACCGTATATACTACCAATGTCGCACAGCAGATATACAGCAGAATGTCACCCATCGGATTTCCCGACGCTTTTAAGGCAAAGCCTATGACAGCCAAAGTTATCGTAGTTAATCTGAGGGTTCCATCCGAAGCTTTAACGGCTATATGCTCCAACATTTCATCTTCTAACACAATTCCCTCCCTTTCAGCCTTTCTTTCGATGACGAATCTAAGGGCTAATCCGAGTGCTATGGCAGTAAAGAGCATTAGATAGTTCCTCAAAACGATTGAAAATCCTATGATGGCACATACCATGCCAACAACGATCGTATGCAATCTTCGAAAAGCCTCATCATTCATGTTAATTATTCTTTACATAATGTTATATAAACTTTACTTCATTCCGTGCATCATGATGTGTTTAAAAACATAATGCCCTTTTTCTTATCCAAAAATCCATTATTAAGTAAATATATTCTTTCACGCTTCTTGGTAGTTATGAGCCACGACATACCCGGATACAACTTGATAGTCTTATTGCTGAGATGAACTATTACCGTTCCATACTCATCCATGGCGATGATCTTTACATCCAACCCATCGACTTTGAGAGAATAGGGTGTGCCATACACCGGTTTGATGCATGAATTGATGGATGATTCCAAAGCGGGAAAGTTTTTAGCGGTAACAACACCAACTATAGCCTTCAAACTGTCGTTGACAGTTAATCCCTTCTTCAGATAGATTATCTTATCTTCCCTGTCAAAACGGTAGGTAGGATTTTTAACTATCCTCTTCCTGAGTGACGGTAGGTAATTCTTGTAGATCTCCAAGAAAAGGAACTTCTTTTTAAAGATAGAGCCGTTGGTAAACTCGACAATCTCTATGCGCGGTGGACCTTCAGATAACACGACCGCTTTAACGCTGGAATTCTTTATTTTAAAAGAGATAAACGATCCACCTATGAGAAAGCGGAAACTCGGCTCAACCTTAGCCTTGTATCTGTAAACCTTACCGTCTAAATTTATCTCTATTACGTATTCGCCCCGCATCAGGTTAGTATACACGGATTTGGATAGTTCTGGTTTAATGATGTAAGTTCTCTCAAAGATTTTTCGACCACCGCTGAAGATTTTAACGGTTACGTTATGATCGACGGGGTCGTAATTCCATATATGCATGTCCAGAGTTTGAAAGAAGTAGTATGGAAAAGCCTCAATGGTTACAAAAACCGTTAGCACCATTAGCGTTATTGCCAATACAGCTATTAGCACTACAAAATTACTAATCCTCTTGTTATTCATTTAACCACCTCCAAAAGCTTAATCAGCACAGTTTCAGTATATCTTATTGTTAAAAACTCTATATGTTATTAAAATTAAAAATCTTGCTATTTGTTATTTACACTTACAGCATTTATTAATACAATTTTATAGATAATTTGGTTACACTATGCTAAAATCTTTATCGTGGAGAAGCCAAAGATGTGCGAAATGAAGGTGTGCGTTCTATACTCGGGAGGAAAGGATTCAAACTTGGCATTGTTAAAAGCTAATGAGGAGTTCGAAGTCTCATGCTTGGTCACCATCAGTCCTAAATCGGAAGAAAGCGCGATTTTCCATTATCCAAACACCGAGCTCGTAAAGCTTCAGTCAGAATCGCTGGGGATACCTCTGATAACGGAAACCTGCTCTGATGATGAGGAAAGCAGTTTAAAGGCTCTTTACGAAGCTCTGAGGAAAGCCAAGGAGTTGTATTGTGTGGAAGGCGTCGTTACCGGAGCTATTAGGTCTACATACCAAGCAACGAGGTTTCAGAGGATTTGTGACGATTTGGAGCTTTGGTGCTTCAATCCTCTCTGGCTTAGGGATGAGATATCGATCTTAAGAGAAGCTTTGAACGTCGGATTCGAGATAGTCTTCGTAAGGGTTGCCGGCTTGGATAAGTCGATGCTCGGTAAAAAGCTAACCGAGGAGATCGCTCGAAAATTCGCTGAGATGCAGAGCTACGTGAATCCGGCCGGCGAAGGCGGGGAATATGAGACTCTCGTTTTGGACATGCCCCTTTTCAGAAAGAAGCTTAAAATATTGGAATCCGAAATATTCGGAAAGGATTACGATGCAACTCTTATCATAAGAAAGGCGGAGCTCGTGGAAAAATGATACTGATAGTTTCAACCTGCAAGTATCCGCTGAGCGAGGAGGAATTCGTAAGACCGATCGTAAAAATCGTAAGGGATTGCGGATTCGATTATCACGTTAGGAGATACTACGAAAGAATAAAGATTAAAGATTATTCCAAGGTATTGATATGCGGAACGGCACTGCGCGACTTCGATTACCTAAATCACATCGATAATTTCGCTGACTTAGCGTATTACGATGGAAAGGTTCTCGGAATATGCGCCGGATATCAGATACTCGCAATGCTTTTCTCGAACGCATTGGAAGAGATTAAGAAGATAGGAGTTTACAAAGTCAGAATTGTAAGGGAA